>NZ_DCMW01000031.1:0-3648 GCF_002321605.1 Microbacterium sp. UBA1612 | reverse complement strand
GACGTGCGCTCCGATGTAGCCGGCGCCGCCGGTGACAAGCCAGGTCATGCCTTCAGGCTAGTCGCGCGGGCGCGCCGGAACACGTCGGTAGCCGTCGCGCACCGTCGCCACGAGCGTCGCGATCACCGCGACGGCGGATGAGGCGCCCAGGAGGATCAGAAGAGTCGTCGTCATGGCAGAAAATCTACGGATTGCAAAGAACTGCCGCGAGTGGCACGATTGCCATAGTTCATCGAAATCCCGCCAGGAGGCATCGTGCTCAAGAAAGTGGTCCTGCTCGCCATTCCTGGCGTCGCGCCCTTCGAATTCGGAGTCATCTGCGAGATCTTCGGGATCGACCGCAGCGACAGCGGCGCCCCCGCCTTCGACTTCACCATCGCCACCGCCGACCCGGGGCCCGTCCGCACGAGCCTCGGCTTCGAGATGGTCATCCGCGACGACCTGTCCGTCGCCGCCGACGCGGACCTCGTCGCCGTCACCGCTCAGGCGATCGGCGACATCGACGAGCGGTACCTCGACGTCATCCGCAGCGCGGAGGCCCGCGGCGCATGGGTGCTCAGCGTCTGCAGCGGAGCATTCGTTCTCGCGCAGGCCGGGGTGCTCGAAGGCCGTCGCGCGACAACCCACTGGATGTACGCCGACCGCCTGGCCCGCGAGAATCCCGGCACCGATGTCAACCCCGAAGTCCTGTTCATCGACGACCGGAAAGTGGTCACCGGGGCGGGCACCGCGGCCGGAATCGACGCCGCCCTCCACGTCGTGCGAGTCGAGCACGGCGCCGCCGCCACCAACGTGATCGCGCGCCGCATGGTCGTGCCGCCTCAGCGCGACGGCGGGCAATCGCAGTACATCCCCACCCCCGTCGCCGAGTGCCAGGACGACTCACTCGCCGACGTGATCGAGTGGATGCTCGAGAACCTCGCCGAAGACCTCACGATCGAGCAGCTCTCCCGACGTGCGCTCATGTCGACGCGCACGTTCGCACGGCGCTTCCGAGCCGAGGTCGGCGCGACCCCCGCGGCCTGGCTCAACACGCAGCGCATCCTCCGCGCACGGCAGCTGCTGGAAGAGAGCGATCTCGGCCTCGAGCAGATCTCCCACTTGGTCGGATTCGGCACCGCCGCGGTCATGCGCCACCACTTCCTGAAGTCGCTGCAGACCACGCCGACGAGCTACCGCCGCGCCTTCGGCGAGCGCGCGGCCGGCTGACGGGCGCCCGCTCGGCTCCCCCCGTGGAACCGCGTCCGTGGGTCAGCCCGCCGATGCGGTCCCGCCGTCAACGGCCTCGAAGAAGCGCCCGAGCGACGCGATCACGTCGTCGCGGTCGACGCGTTTCGTCTCGAACCAGTACGCGTCCTCCCCGACCTGGACGACCGTACGGCACGTCGAGTCGACGCAGGAGATCCGCGCGTGCTCAGCACCCTCCACCTCGACCGCGCTGACAGAGCCCGTTCTCGGCCACACCTCGGCGGCGCCGTGCGCCGACCATGCGCCCCCGGGCAGCGCCTTGGCGCTCACGACGACCCGCGAGTCCTCATCCAAGGTCGTTCCGCCGGTGAGGCACCACGCGGCGTCGAGCTCCCGCCACAGCGCGAAGCCGTGCGCGCCGCCCGCATCGCTCCCGTAGGTCACGAGTTCCTCGTCGAAGGCCGCCTGGAGCTGCTCCCCGACCTCACCATCGACGCACAGCAGCGGCCCGATCTCGTCCTCCGAGGGGACCCAGGGGTTCGTCGCCGACTCAGCACCTCGAAGCCCGCGTTCCACAGAATCGAGCACCGCCTGCATGCGTGTATTCAGTTCGGCGTTGTCGACCGCGCCCGCGACCGAGAATCCTGCCTCGACCCAGGCACCGCGGACGTGCATCCCGCCGAAGCAGCCGGGGAGGCCGCCGTAACCCGTGCAGGAGAACACCGAGGCGTCGCCCGCCGTGTCGATCACCGTCGACCCGTTGTCGTACCGGAACAAGGAATCCGGATCGGCGGCCGCCCCGGGAAGCACGGCCACGCTGAGGGGATGCGTCGTGGCGACCGCCGTTGCCGACGACGTCAGCCCCCACACGCAGTCGAGGCCACCCGCCGACAGCAGAGCCGCCGAGGTCCAGTCCCACGGTTCGCTGTCGGCCACGAGCGCCGCCTGCTCCCCGAGCGCCGTGACGGCCACGTCCGGTGGAACAAGCTCGTCGCACACGACGTCGAAGACCGGGGTCGGCCGCAGAAGCGCCGCCTCGACCGGTTCCGGACTCGGCTCGACCACCGAAGTCGACGTCGCAGTCGGACTCGGCACCGGCGCGGCACTCGAGTCGCCCGCGGCCACCAGAGCCACGGCGATGACCGAGCCCGCCGCGAGCACCGCCAGCCCGCCGACGATCAGCAGGATCCGAGCGGGCGTCAGGATGGCAGCACCACGGGCCTGGGTGACCGCGTCGGACCCGCCCTCGTTCTCCGCGCGCCCCGGCCCGGAGGCCGGCGAGCCCGAGCTCCGGTCACCGCGGACCAGTGATGAGTCATCGACCATGGGTCGAGACTATCCGAGCCTTGCTCATACTGCCACGACCGGGATCACGGGTGAGGCGCGATCGCCGCACGCGGACATCGTCCGCCGGCGACGAACCCCGCTATCGTGGGCGCGTCCACCTCCGAGGGAGAGCTGCTCATGCCCCACATCGTTGTCGTCGGCGGAGGCATGCTCGGCACCATCTCCGCCCTGCTCGCGGCGCGACGCGGTTGGGAGGTCACGCTCGTCGAAGCTGAGCCCTCGCTCTGGAGCCGCGCGAGTCGCGCGAACGAAGGCAAGGTCCACCTCGGCCCGGTGTTCGCGCTCGGAGGCCTCGCCACGGCCGAGGTGATGCTTCGCGGAGCCTTCTCCTTCGCCTCCACGGTCGATGAGGCGGTCGGTCGCCGGCTGAACTGGGCCGAGCTCGTCACCGACTGCTTCAACTACCTGGTGATGCCGGACAGCCTCTGCCCGCCGAAGGAGCTCGCCCAGCGCTACGCGGAGATCCAATCGCGGTTGGACGCGCTGCGGGCGGAGATCGGACACGACTACCTCGGCAGCGACATCGAGCGCGTCATCGCGTTCACTCCGCACACCCACGAACCGTCCGGATTTCCCGCCTTCCGTTCCGAGGAACGCGCCGTCGATCCGGTGGCGCTCGGCGGCATCATCGTGCGCGCCATCGCATCCTCGAGCATTCGCGTGCTCACCGACACGACCGCGACTCTGCTCGAGTCGTCGGAACTCGCACACGTCCACGTCACCTCGCGCGACGGCGCGAGATCGACGTTGACCGCCGACCTCGTCGTCAACGCCGCATGGGAGCAGCAGCAGCTGCTGCTCCCCGCCGAACACGCGGTGACGCGCAACTATCGACTCAAGGCGGCGACGATCGTGAACGGATACCGCGCCCCGCGCCCGCTCACTCTCGTGCAGGGCCCCTATGGCGACGTCGTGCCGTACGCCGATCGCACCTTCGCCTCGTGGTACCCCGTCGGTCGCCTCTCCCACGAGCACGGGCTCCTGCCGAGCGACGCGACGATGGCGCGACTGCGTGACGTCGCGGCCGACACCGCGCTCGGTCGCGCACAGCTCGCCGCGTTGCGCAGACTGCACGTCCTCGAGGCCGATCTCGAGCCATCCGAGGTGATCGGA
>NZ_DCMW01000006.1:14144-242702 GCF_002321605.1 Microbacterium sp. UBA1612 | reverse complement strand
GACGATCGATCGCGAGAAGGTGGTCGCCGCCGCGATCGCCTCGGCATAGGCGGGGCGCGCCGCCTCGGACACCACGACCGGCTCGCAGCCGAGCTCCACGGCGAGCGCCTGCGCGATGGGCAGCACCGCGGCGGGGGCCGTGACGGCCGCATAGGACTGGGCGAGCAGGCGCAGGTCCATGGATGTGCCGGCGAAGGTCATCGCGGGGTGGATCGCCAGCGGGATGACGCCCTTGGCCACCGCCGGAGCGAGCACGTCGGCCCCCCAGGCCGGGTCCAGATGCATCGCGAGCTGACCCGGCTGCCAGTCGCCGGTCTCGGCCAGGCCCGCCACGAGGCCGGGGAGCTCGTCGTGCGGCACGGCGAGCACCACCAGTTCGCTGCGGCGCACGACCTCGGGGGCGTCGAGGAACGGCACACCGGGAAGCACCGCCTCGACGCGCTCCTCGTCGGAGCCGTGCGTGATCCCGATGAGCGCGTGGCCGACGCCGGCGAGCGCGGCGCCGATGACCGGTCCGACGCGTCCGGCGCCGACGATCCCGACGCCGAGGCGCCCTTCGCGCGTCATCGGTCCGCCTCCGCCGGTCCGGCGGGCGAGACGGGTTCGCCGGCACCGTCCCGTTCGCCGGCACCGTCCGGCTCCTCGGCACCGTCCGGTTCATCGGCACCGTCCGGTTCGCCGTCCCAGCGGTGCGAGTGGTCGGAGGCCGCGGCGCGCACGGCACCGGCCGCGACGGCCTCGAAGAGGTCGACGGCGGCATCCCGATCCACGATGCCGAGTGCACCCGACACCCGACCCGCGATGGTGTGTGCCCGGACGTTCGCGACGCGCAGGCGCCGATCCACGGGGCCCTGGGTCACATCCACGCTCTGCAGCCGAGCGAGGGGGAAGACCCCGAGGGTGCGCCAGATGACACCGCGCCGGAGGAAGAGCGAGTCGTCGGTGAGCTGGAAGCCGTTGCGCTTCCACGAGAGCAGGCGGAACAGGCGCGCGCGACGCGGCGTGGTCGTGTACGGATCCTCGGACTGCGGCCCGAGCACACCGTCCTCGAAGATCGCGCGCCACTGCTCCGGCGTCAGGTGCGGCAGCACGAGGCCGAGCACGCGGGCGACGTCGTCGCGGTCACCGACGGGCAGCACGGTGGCGAACTGATCCGTGCTCGTGTCGGTCGCCCCTCGACCCGACAGACGGTTGAGCGACACGGACCACCAGCCGAGCGGTCGCCAGAAGATGGACTGCGACACCTCGACCGCGTGCACGCGGCCCGGCGGCACGATCTCGGTCACGGTGGTGAACAGCCCGAAGGTGATGCGCACGCCGCTGCGGGTGGGCGCGATCGAGTACCGCAGCGAACGGGTGATCCGCCGGAAGGCGTAGGTGCCGAACCCGAGCAGCACGGGGAGCATCGCGAACAGCACCCAGGGCGTGCCGTAGACACCGCCCAGCACGACCGCGACGATGCCGAGCACCAGGGCGATCGTCGATCCGCTGAGCAGCTGCGAGAGGATCAGCCGGCCGGGCGGGATGCGCACGACCGACTCCGGTTCGTCGGCAGGGTCCTCCGCCCCGTGCACGAGCCCGTCGATGCCGGATGAGACCGTGGACGCCGCCGTGGCTGCCAGATCACTCGCCGCGCGGCCGTGCACACGCTCAGCCCGCACGCTCGCCTCGGCGAGCTGCCGCCCGGACGCGAGGCGCAGGATGTCGGCGCGCACCTCCTCGGCGTTGGTCGTCGAGAGGTACTCGAGCTTGACGTTCGCGTCGAGACCGGCCCCGACCACCTCGAGCTTGGCCATGCCCGCCAGCCGCGCGATCATCGGCCGCGTGAGGTTGACCCCCTGCACGCGGTCCAGCGGTGCACGGCGGTGGGTGCGGAAGAGCACGCCGGAGCGCACCTCGACGTCGTCGCCGGTGATGCGGAACGTGTGGAACCGCCACGTGATGTAGAAGATCCCGAGCACGACCAGGAGCACGCCGAGCACACCGAGCAGCACGACCAGCACCAGCCCGTGGCCGAGCACGTAGTCCACCGGATCCTGGCCGGCGTTGTAGCCACCTGGGATCACGCCGTCGAAGAAGAACGCGATCACCCGGTCGCGCAGGTTCGCGACGATGATGCCCACCACCACCACGAGCACGAGGCCGCCCCGGAACACGGGGGTCAGCGGATGCATCCGGTGCCAGTCGCCGTCACTCAGCGGCGATCGCGTGGCTCCGGTCGCCGGATGCGGTCCCCCGGGAACGGGGGAGGTGGGAGGGAGCTCGGTCACAGTCCCGTCCGACGGGTCTCGGCGACGTCGATCAGCGTGTCGCGCAGCACCTCGGCCGACGCCTGCTTGAGCCCGGGGATGACGACGCCCGTCGAAGCCGCGGCGGTGACGAGCTTCAGCTGCGCGATGCCGAAGCCCCGGTCGAGCGGACCGTGGGTGATGTCCACGAGCTGCATGCGCCCGTAAGGCACGGCCACCACGCGCTGCCACAGGATGCCCTTGCGGAAGACGAGGTCATCGCGTCGCAGTTGATACCCGACGGCGCGCGCCTGGCGCGGCGTGATGATCAGGCCGATCCCGGTGACCACCAGGACCACGCCGGCCGGGATCCAGATCCACCACTGTCCGAGCACGACGGTCATCACGACGGCGACCGCGAGCACGAGGGCGAAGAAGAAGCCGCCGGAGATGAGCTGGACCCACACGTACGGCCGTGCGAGCTGGTGCCACGTGCCGTCGCCGAGGGGAAGGCGCGCCTCGCCCTTCGGCTCGCGGATGTGCGCGAACGTGCCGTCGTCGAGCGCGGCGACGCGGTGCGGGCTCGCGGCGGCCGCGTGGTCGCCGGTCCCGGTCGTCGGGAGCGTCGCCTCAGACGCCGCCGGCTCCGATTCCGGTGTCGGGACCTCCGGGGTGTTCGTCATCGTCGTCCTTCCGGATCGTGCACAGGTGCTCGGCGACCAGGCCCGCGGCGACGAGTGCCGCCCCGCCGCCGACGGTCGCCAGCACGACCCCCAACGAGCCTACCGAGGGGAAGACCGGCCGGGTGAGGAGGAACAGTGCGAGTCCGACGGCGAATCCGGCGGTGAGGGCGCCCACGATCGAGGAGGCCTTGGCGAGCATCGCGATCCGCAGTGCCTGGAACGGGTTCGGCGAGGCGCCGGTGCCACGTGTGGCGCGGCGCACCGGCACGGCGAGGGCCACGACCGCGCCGCCCAGCAGCACGAGGAGGATCGGCAGCATCACCGCGGGGGTGAAGGTCGGCCGCCCCGACGCGGTCAGCACCTGGTCGACGAGGAACCCCGCGCCGACGCCGAGAACGGCGCATACCAGAAGCACGCCCGCGCCGGTGCGCCTCACGAGGGGCCCCGCAGCCGGTCGAGCAGGTCGGCCACCCGGCCGTGCCCGGCCAGCTCGGCGTCGGGATCGATCGCCAGCCACGGCGCCAGCACGAACTCCCGCTCCGCCGCGCGGGGGTGCGGGAGGGTGAGGGCAGGCTCGCGCGAGACCAGGTCGCCGTACGAGACGAGGTCCAGATCGAGGGTGCGGTCACCCCAGCGCTCGTGGCGCTCCCGACCGTGCCGCGCCTCGATGGCGTGGAGGTAGGACAGGAGGATGGCCGGCGAGAGGCGCGTAGTGAGCACAGCGACGGAGTTGAGGTAGGCCGGGGCGTCTTCGTCGGGTCCGGTCGGCTTCACGGCCACCGACTCGATCGGCTCGGCGGCGCGGACCTCGTCGACCAGCGGCAGGCGCGCAAGATCGTGCACGGCCTCCCGCAGCGTCTCCTCCCGGTCGCCGAGGTTCGCCCCGAGCGCCACGACGGCCTCGACCGTCGCGCGCGATTCGCGCGACGGCGGATCGCCGATCCCCTGCGCCAGTCGTCGGCTCATCGTCCCGACCGCGCACGGGTCACGCGCACCGAGACATCCGAGAAGGGCACGGGGATCGGGGCGTTCGGCTTGTGGACCGTGACCGTCACGCGGCGCAGACGGGAGTACCGGGCCAGAAGATCGCGGGCGATCCGCGCCGCCACCGTCTCGATGAGATCCACCGGGTCGTGCGCGACGAGGCCGGCGACATGCTCGGCCACCTCGCCGTAGTGCACGGTCTTGTCGACGTCGTCGGCTCCGGCCGCCTCGCGCACGTCGAGGTGCATGACGACGTCGATGATGAACTCCTGGCCGTCGCGCCGCTCGTGAGAGAGCACGCCGTGGTGACCGAAGACGCGCAGCCCGGTGAGGGTCAGTTCGTCGGTGCCGCTGAGGTCGGTGGGGGCATCCATGCCGGTCACTCTCCTTGGTAGGTGGCGATGCGGAGGGCATCGCGGGTCGTGGCGACGTCGTGCACGCGGACCGCCCAGGCACCCGCCTGCGCCGCCAGCACGCTCGTCACGGCCGTCGCGAGGTCGCGTCGCGCCGGATCGCCTTCGCCGAGGGCCTCGGCGAGGAATCGCTTGCGACTGGTGCCGACGAGCACTCGAGGCCCGAGGTCGACGACGTGCGACAGGCCGCGCAGCAGCGCCCAGTTCTGCGCTCCCTGCTTGCCGAACCCGAAGCCGGGGTCCACGATGATGCGCGCGGGGGCGATGCCGGCCGCGTTCGCCGCGCTCACGCGGTCCGCCAGCTCGCGGACGACCTCGCGCACGGTGTCGCCGTAATGTGCTCGGGCGTACATGTCGGACGAGGGGCCGCGCCAGTGGCCGAGGGCGATGTCCGCTCCGGATGCGGCGACGGCCGGCAGCATGTCGGGGTCGGCCAGTCCGCCGGAGACGTCGTTGACGAGCACCGCGCCGGCCTCGACGGCGGCGGTGGCCGTGGCGGCGTTCATCGTGTCGATGCTGACGGCGAGTCCCTCCGCCGCGAGCGCCGTGACGACGGGGATGACCCGGCGGCGCTCCTCGTCGGGATCGATGCGCTCGGCGCCGGGCCGCGTGGATTCGCCGCCGACGTCGAGCAGGTCGGCGCCGGCGGCGCGGAGCGATCGCGCATGCGCGATCGCGGCATCCGGGTCGATGTATCTGCCGCCGTCGCTGAACGAGTCGGGCGTGACGTTGACGATGCCCATGACGGCCGTCATCGCGGTCCTCCGAGGAGCGCGAACAGCTCGGCCCGCTGCGCTGGGTCGGTGAAGGCGCCGCGCGCGGCTACGGTCAGCGTGGCCGCATCGGGCTGCCGACCCCCGCGCATCGTGACGCACTCGTGCACCGCGTCGAGCACCACCAGAACACCGCGTGCATCGAGCGCGTCGTCGATGGCGTCCGCGATCTGCTCGCCGAGCCGCTCCTGGACCTGCGGTCGTGCCGCGAGCACGTCGACGACCTTCGGCAGCGCACCGAGACCGACGACCTGCTCGCCCGGCAGATAGGCGATGTGGGCGTGTCCGCGGAACGGCAGCAGGTGATGCTCGCACATCGAGCGAAAGCGGATGTCGCGCAGCATCACAGCGCCCGACGGCAGCGTCTCGGGCGCCGGACCCTGCGAGACGCTGATCGTGTGGGCGAGCGGCGCCGAGGCGTCTTCGCCGACCCCCGCGAAGAAGTCGACATACGCGTCGGCGACCCGGTCCGGGGTGAGCTTCAATCCCGGACGCTCGGGGTCCTCGCCGATCGCCTCGAGCAACTGTCGCACGAGCGCGGCGACACGATCACGGTCGACGGCCACGGACGAGAGCCTACGCGGTTGCGGGCCGCGCGCGCCCGGAGGGGCGCCGCTCGGGCGCCGACTCGGTCACCGTCTCCGCGTCGGCGGCGGTGGCCGCCGCCACGCCGACGGCGGGCTGACGCACCGGCACGTCGACCGGAGGCAGCTGCGAGACCGGGCGCTCTTCACTGGAGAGCCACTGCGGGCGCGGCGGGAGCTTCTTGACGTCGGTGAAGATCTCGGCGAGCTCGAGGTGGTCGAGGGTCTCCTTCTCGAGAAGGGCGAGGGCGAGCTTGTCCAGCACGTCGCGGTTGTCGTTGATGACCTGGTACGCCTCGTTGTGCGCCTGTTCGATGAGGCCGCGCACCTGCTGGTCGACGCGTTCCGCCACCCGTTCGCTGAAGTCGCGGCCGTGACCCATGTCGCGACCCATGAACACCTCGCCGGAGGACTGACCGAGCTTGACGGGGCCGACATCGGTGGTCATGCCGTACTCGGTGACCATCTTGCGGGCGATGTCGGTGGCCTTCTCGATGTCGTTGGAGGCACCGGTGGTGGGGTCGTGGAAGACGATCTCCTCGGCGACGCGGCCGCCCATCGCGTACGTCAGCTGATCCTGCAGCTCGTTGCGGGTGACGGAGTACTTGTCATCGAGCGGCAGCACCATCGTGTAGCCGAGGGCCTTGCCGCGCGGGAGGATCGTGACCTTCGTGACGGGGTCGGTGTGGTTCATCGCCGCCGCGGCGAGGGCGTGACCGCCCTCGTGGTAGGCCGTGATGAGCTTCTCCTTGTCCTTCATCACGCGCGTGCGACGCTGGGGACCGGCCAGCACGCGGTCGATGGCCTCGTCGAGCGCGCGGTTGTCGATCAGCTGCGCGTTCGAGCGAGCGGTGAGCAGGGCCGCCTCGTTCAGCACGTTGGCGAGGTCTGCGCCGGTGAAGCCCGGGGTCTTGCGGGCGACGACCTCGAGGTCGACGCCGTCGGCCAGGGGCTTGCCGCGGCCGTGCACCTCGAGGATGCGCTTGCGGCCCTGCAGGTCGGGCGCGTCCACGCCGATCTGACGGTCGAAGCGGCCGGGGCGCAGCAGCGCAGGGTCGAGGATGTCGGGTCGGTTGGTCGCCGCGATGACGATGACGTTCACCTTCGGGTCGAAGCCGTCCATCTCGACGAGCATCTGGTTCAGCGTCTGTTCCCGCTCGTCGTGCCCGCCGCCCATGCCGGCGCCGCGATGGCGGCCGACCGCGTCGATCTCGTCGATGAAGATGATGGCGGGCGAGCTCTCCTTGGCCTGGTTGAACAGGTCGCGCACGCGGCTCGCGCCGACGCCCACGAACATCTCGACGAAGTCGGATCCCGAGATCGAGTAGAACGGCACGCCCGCTTCGCCGGCCACCGCGCGTGCGAGCAACGTCTTTCCCGTGCCGGGAGGGCCGTACAGCAGCACGCCCTTCGGGATGCGGGCGCCGACCGCCTGGAACTTGGCGGCGTCTTTCAGGAATTCCTTGATCTCGTCCAGCTCTTCGATGGCCTCATCGGAGCCGGCGACGTCTTGGAAGGTGACCGTGGGGGTCTCCTTGGTGACCATCTTCGCCCGCGACTTGCCGAACTGCATGACCTTGCTGCCGCCGCCCTGCGCCGAGGAGAGCAGGAACCAGAACAGCAGGCCCAACAGCAGCAGCGGGATCATCAGCGAGAGGAACCCGTCGAACCACGACGGCTGCGGCACCACGTCGTTGAACCCGTCGGCGGGGTTCGCCGCGTCGATGGCCTGCACGACCTCTTCCGCGCGCGCGTCGACGTAGTAGAACTGCACGTCGGTCGCGCCCTCGTACGCCTCCGACAGCGTGAGGTCGACGCGCTGGTCGCCGTCGGTGTTCGTCACCTCGGTGACCGTGCCGCCGTCGAGGAGCTCGAGACCCTCCTGGGTCGAGACCTGCTTCGCGCCGCCGAGACTCGAGATCAACGAGAACCCGACGATCAGCATCACGCCGATCAGCACGATGTAGAAGAGCGGGTTCCGAGTGATCTTCTTGATGTTCATGGTGCGGGCGCGGCCCGATCCCTTTCGTCAGCGGCCACCGGGCGGCGCAGCGCCGCCAAGGCGGTCCGAACAGGGTATCGCGGGCCGGCTATGCCCCGACTGTGCATTCGCCCACGGCGGAATGCACGCCGACGCGCGCGCTCAGGCGTACACGTGCGGCGCGAGCACCGCCACGTCGCGCAGGTTGCGATAGCGCTCGGCGTAGTCCAGGCCGTAACCGACGACGAAGTCGCTCGGGATGTCGAAGCCGACGTACTTGCAGGGCACCTCGACCTTGGCCGCATCCGGCTTGCGCAGCAGCGAGAAGATCTCGATGGACGCGGCGCCGCGAGAGGCGAAGTTCGCCAGCAGCCAGTGCAGGGTCAGGCCCGAGTCGATGATGTCCTCGACGATCAGCACGTGCTTGTCGTGGAGGTCGGTGTCGAGATCCTTGCGGATCTGCACGACACCGCTCGACTTCGTCGACGCACCGTAGGACGACACCGCCATCCAGTCCATCGCGGCGTGCATCGGCAGTGCGCGTGCGAAGTCGGCCATGACCATGACGGCGCCCTTGAGCACACCGACAAGCAGCAGGTCCTTGCCCTCGTAGTCGGTCGCGACCTGCGCGGCCACCTCTTGCAGCTTCTCCTGGATCTGCTCCTCGGTGACGAGGATGTCGGTCAGGTCGTCTCTGATGTCGGCGGCGCGCATGGGGGAAGTCTAGGAGCGTCGGCGGCGAATCACTTCTTGCGGTCTCGCGCCGCCACCCATGCGATGCTCCACAGCGTCGCGAAGGACCGCGCAGCCTCGGACGACGGCGCATATGCCGCGACGGGCTTGCGCTCCGATCCCATGCGCTCCACGACGACCGTCGCCGGGATGACGACTTTGCACATGTCGGGCTCGTCGGTCGGAAGCTCCTCGACCGCGGTGCGGTGGGTCTTCTTGCGGCGATCGACCATCGACAGGAACGACACGATCTTCGCCGGCTTCGACTCCGCCGCGATGACATCGCGCACCTGCTGCAGCGATCGCAGCGCGAGCGGCGTCGGGACCACGGGGAGCACCACGAGATCGGCGGCCCGGATGACGTTCTGCGCGAGAAGGGACGCACCGGGAGGGCAGTCGAGGATCACGACGTCGTAGTTGTCGGAGAGCGGCCCGAGGGCACGCTGGATGCGGCGCGTGGAGTGCTTGGCGGCATCCAGGGCGAGCTCGAGATCCCGGTAGCTGTCGTCTCCGGGCAGCACGTGGAGGTCCTGATAGGCCGTCTCCCGCACAGCCCGGCCGATCTTGCCCTTGCCGCCGATGATCGATTCGGCGCCGCCCTTGAGCTTCGGCTTGACCTCGAGCATGTGGGTAGCGGCCGCCTGCGGGTCGAGGTCCCACAGCAGAACCCGCTGGTCCTTCGCCGCCTCGTAGGCCAGGTTCACCGCCGTCGTGGACTTGCCCACTCCGCCCTTGACGCTGTACACCGCGATGACCTTCACGTGCGCCACCCTAACGAGCGCGGCCCCCTCCCGTCACGGGTTCGGTCGTGCGCAGGCTCACGACGCGGCGGTGAACTCCACGCGCGCGCCGACCCTGCGGGCGCGGCATCCGGGCAGATCGATCGGCCCCTGACCCGACCAGTCGGTCACGAGCCGGGCGACCTCGAGGGTCTGCACGCGGGTGAGGCTCGCGCCGAACTCGCTCGACACGACGAGTCGGATGATGCGGTGCCGCACCGCCGCGGGGTTCGCTGCGAGGGCCGGCACCGAGACGGAGATGCCGGCTTCGGCGTGCTCGACGATGTCTTCGATCGTCTCCTCGATCATCTCGTCGAACGCCTCGGCGTCTTCCCGCAGCTGCTCGGCCGTGCGCGCGAGCGCCTCCGCCACGCCCGGTCCGAGCTCGCGCTCGAGCATCGGGAGCACGGTGTTGCGGGTGCGCACTCGCGCGAAGCGGGGATCGTCGTTGTGGGGGTCGTCCCACGGTTCGAGTCCCTCGGCCGCGCACGCTGCGCGCGTGGTGGAACGCCGCAGCGCCAGCATCGGCCGCACGAGCGCGACACCGTCGAGGTCCGACACCGGCGACATGCCCTGCAGGCTCGCCGCACCGGATCCGCGTGCCAGTCCGAGCAGGACCGTCTCGGCCTGGTCGTCGAGGGTGTGCCCCACGAGCACGGCCGCCGCGCCGGTCTCGCGCGCGACGGCACGCAGCGCCCGGTATCGCGCGTCGCGGGCCGACGCTTCGAGTCCGCCGCCGGCGTCCACATCCACCTCGACCACGCGGGCGGCCAGTCCCAGCGACGACGCGGCGGCGGCCGCGCCCCGTGCGACCACGGCGGAGGTCTCCTGCAGCCCGTGGTCGACCACGACGGCGGTCGCGGATGCATCCGCACCCCGGGTCTCGAAGGCGACCGCCGAGGCCAGGGCGAGGGAGTCGGCGCCACCGGACAGGCCCACCACGAGCGGAGCGTCGGCGGCGAGGCGGGCCAGGGCGCCGCGCACCGCGCGACGCACGTCGGCGACGGCGGGATCCAGACTCGGGCGGTGCGGCATGCGGCCACGGTACCGCGCGCATCGGGGCGCCTCACGGGGAGCCGGCGTGCAACTAGGCTGGTCGCGCATCCGCACGTCTTCCGAAGGAGCAGCAAGCATGGGCGCGTACGACGCCGTCATCGAGATCCCTCGCAACAGCAGCATCAAGTACGAGGTCGACCACGGCACCGGCCGGGTCTACCTCGACCGCATCCTGTACACCTCGATGGGATACCCCTCCAACTACGGGTTCTTCGAGAACACCCTCGGCGAAGACGGCGACCCGCTCGACGTGCTCGTGCTGCTGGACCGCGACATCATGCCGGGCGTGCTCGTGAAGGTGCGGCCCGTCGGCGTGCTGAAGATGTCGGATGAGGCCGGCGGCGACGACAAGGTCGTCGCGGTTCTCGCGAAGGACCCCCGCTGGAACCACATCCAGGACGTCTCCGACATCGACGAGTGGACGCGCAACGAGATCAACCACTTCTTCGAGCACTACAAGGACCTCGAGCCCGGCAAGTGGGTCAAGGTCGACGAGTGGGCGGATGCCGCCGAGGCCGAACGCCTCGTCGACGAGGCCTTCGCACGGTTCGAGGAGCACGAGGGCGAGACCCGCACGCAGGGTGAGGGCGAAGCCCCCAGCACCCGCTGATACGGACGGGGAACTACATGGCGCGACGCGGTGCGGTGCGACGGCGCATCGCCGTGATCAGCGACGCGGTCGCGTCGCGCCTGTGGCCCGTGCCGCTCATCGCGGTGATCGGCGCCGTGCTCATCGGCCTGGCGCTGCCGGAGCTCGACCGCTCCGTCGATGCGTCCCTCGCCGACACGGTGACGGCGTTCATCTTCTCCGGCGGGACCGATGCGGCGCGCGCCGTCCTCTCCGCGATCGCCGGATCCCTCATCACGGCCACGTCGCTGACGTTCTCGCTGACGGTGGTGGCCCTGCAGCTGGCGAGCAGCCAGGCGTCTCCGCGGCTCCTGCGCATGTTCGCCTCGGATCCCATGGTCCAGGGCACGCTCGCGGTCTTCCTCGGCACGTTCGCGTATGCGCTCACGGTGCTGCGCACGGTCGAGAACGCCACCGACGAGGCAGACGCCTTCGTGCCGCGCATCGCGGTGACCGTCGCTTCGGTGCTCACCCTGGTGAGCGTCGTGGTGCTGACCTTCTTCCTCGCTCATCTCGCCCGTCAGCTCCGGGTGGAGACGATGATGCGCGATGTGCACCGTGAGGCGGCGCATACCATCGCGCTGCTCGCGGATGCGCCACCCGGAACCCCCGCCCCGGCACCGATCGAGCCCGACCGCGGGCACACGGTGTTCGCGCGCACGTCGGGGTTCGTCTCCGGCGTCGACCGCGGCGAGCTGATCGATCTCGCCGTCGCGCACGACATCGTGGTGCGCGAGCTGCGCCCCGTGGGCTGCAGCATCATCGCGGGCACGCCGCTCGCACGATGGTGGCATCCCGCCCAGATCGACGGCCCCGGGCGAACCGACGAGCGCATCGCGGATGAGATCGCCGCGTGTTTCAGCGCCGACTACGAACGCACGCCCGCGCAGGATGTCGGGTTCGGGCTGCGGCAGCTCGTCGACGTCGCCAGTCGCGCCCTGTCCCCGGGCGTCAACGATCCGACGACAGCCGTCCACGCGCTCAGCCACATCTCCGCGCTCCTGTGCGACCTGGCGGCCCAGCCTCCGCGCCCGGAGGCGTACGCATCGCGAGACGGCGTCGCGCGCCTGGTCCCGTGCGGCGACGACTTCGCCGAACTCCTCGATGTCGCGATCTCACCGATCCGTCGCTACGGCGCCGGCGCACCGGATGTGCTGGAGCGGCTGCTCTGGACGATCGACGACGTGGCGTGGCACGTGCAGCACGCCGCGCAGCGCGACGCCCTCTCGCAGCAGCTGGAGCGCATCGAGGCGTCGCTCGAGGCATCCGATCTCGATGCGGTCGAACGCGACCGGTTGGCCGCGGCCGCTCAGCAGGCCAGGGCCACGCTCGAACGCGCGTCGTCGGCCTGATCGGCGCTCAGACGCTGACGCCGCGCGCCGCCATGAAGTTGATCGGGTTCACGGGAGAGCCGTTGATGTAGGTCTCGAAGTGCAGGTGGCAGCCGAAGGAGTTGCCGGTGTTGCCCGCGGCGGCGATGGCCTGCCCCGCACTGACGCGCTGGCCGTAGCCCACCCAGATCCCACCGTTCTGGATGTGGGCGTACCCGGTGCCGATGCCACCGCCGTGGTCGATCTTGATGTAGTTGCCGTAGCCGCCGTTGTATCCGGCGTAGACGACCGTTCCGGCTGATGCGGCGTAGATCGCGGAACCGCAGCCGGCCGCGAGGTCGACGCCCGCGTGGAAGCTGGAGGAGCAGTAGCTCGGGCCGCACTGGCTCGTGCGCCATCCGTAGCCCGAGGATCGGTACCCCGAACCGGGCCGCGCCCATCCGGATCCGACGACGGCACCGCCGTTGCCGCCACTGGAACCGGACGACCCGCCACTGCTGGAGCCGGAGGATCCGCCGCCGGAGCTCTGCTGCTCCTGTTTCGCACGTTCGGCGGCCTCGCGGGCGAGGCGCTCGGCCTCCGCTTTGGCCCGGGCGGCGGCTTCGGCCTTGCGGCGCTTCTCCTCCTCGACGCCCGCCTTGTAGTCGGCGATCGTCTGGGCGGTCTCGTCTTCGAGCGCCGCGAGCTGAGCCTGAAGGGTGGAGAGGTTGGACTCCTGCGCGGCGAGGGCGGCCTGAGCGGCCTCTGCCTTCTCCTGCGCCTCGACCATCTTCTCCTCGGCGATCTTCTGCAGACGATCCCGCTCCTGGCGAGCCACCTCGGCCTGGTCGGAGAGGCTCTGCGCGGCGTCGCGCGCCGTGACGGCCTCGCTGTAGACGGTCTGGTTCCGCTCGAGCAGCTTGTCCATCGTGCCCAGGCGCGACAGCAGGTCGTCGGCGGTCGCCGCCGAGCCCGAGAAGAACAGTTCCAGCGAGGTGTCGTCGCCGCCGTTGCGATACAGCTGCGCCGCCACGCGCCCGGCCTTGTTCGCCGCCTCGTTGGCGGCCTCGGCCTGCTCGTCGGCCTGTGCCTGAAGCTCGTCGGCCTTGAACGACGCCTCGAAGAACGCCTGCTGCGCCTCGTAGAACTCGTTCGATGCGGCCTCGGCTTCTGCCTGCGTGCGCGCGACCTCGGCCTGCAGGCTCGAGATGAGGTTGCGGATCTTGGAGACCTCGGCGGCCTTCGCCGCCTCGTTCGCCTTGGCGGCTTCGACCTCATCCCACGAGGGGTAGCCCTCGATGGCGATCGCACCCGGAGAGTAGGCGAGCGACGAGAAGGTCAGGAATCCCAGGGCGCCGAGTGCGCCGATGCCGATCGCCGAGCGGCGGTTCACCGACGGCCAGAGCCGCTTCTTCTCCGCTTCGGTGGGCGCGCAGCCGCAATCGAGGTCGCTGTGCTGGGCGTCCACGGATCCTCCTCGCAGGGGCAGTCAACGTTGATCACAGTAGCAACACGAGTCACAACCGCAACAGGTGCGGACCGATTTCCGCACGATGAACGATCCCCTCCCCGATGGGCTGTTCGCCGTCGGCGCGCCGCGAGAACGGTCATACGGGGGCCGATTGGCGTTTCCACGGAATCTCTCTTATGCTTGAGCGTCGGTAAGCGTGAGCACCGGGTCGCAAGATCAGGGGTTCATTCGGCCCCATCGTTTAGCGGCCTAGGACGCCGCCCTTTCACGGCGGTAGCACGGGTTCGAATCCCGTTGGGGTCACTCTTTCCGACACAACTCAACAATCATGGCCCTGTAGCGCAGTTGGTTAGCGTGCCGCCCTGTCACGGCGGAGGTCGCGGGTTCAAGTCCCGTCAGGGTCGCTCCGAGCGACGGGCCTTCTTTCGAGGAGGCCTTTCGTCTAGGACGCGGCAGACATGTCGCGCGGCTCTGTAGCTCAGTTGGTAGAGCGTTCGACTGAAAATCGAAAGGTCACCGGATCGATGCCGGTCGGAGCCACACGGGTGATCGTTACAGTCACCCCAGGAACCCTCGCGTAGCTTCTACATCGCGGGGGTTTCGCTTTGCCCGGTCAGAGGGCGCGCCGGCCGTGAACAGCACAGGAGATTCGACGGCGGAAGCCGCGAAAGCTCGCGACCCCGCCGCTGCGCGGCAGAATCTCCTGTCATCTTCACCTTCACCGCCTATCGGCGGGCTGAGACGTGACGCGGCTGCGCCGGTCTGATCGCGCGAGGTAGCGCGTACCGTGCGCCTCTACCCCACGGACAAGGCGGCCGACAACATCGAACGCCTGGACGCCGCGTGGAACCGGCTCCTGGAGGGCATTCTCGACGACCGAGAAGTAGCGGAGACGATCGTGCGCCTCCAACGCATCGAGCACGCGCTATCGGAGCGCCATGGAACCCCGGACATCCCCGACGCCACGACGTCGTGAGTGTGTGAGGCTGGGGACATGGGGCCGCTCGAGCAGGAGGAACTCCGTCGCCTGCGTCTGCGCGCCTACGGACCGTCCGCCGACATCGACCGCGACCCCGCCGCGATGGCTCGACTGACCGAACTCGAAGCCGCCGGCACGGGGGATGCTTCGGACACGCCCGCGCCGGAACCCCATCGCGACAACCCCTCGGACCCACGCCCCAAGGCCCCCGCGGACGCGTCGATGATCGACGCGTCGCTCGTCGATGAGGCGGCGCCCGTCGCCGACGGCGATCCTGCCGTCTGGTCATCGTCGCCGGATACGAGACGGCGACCCCGCTGGCTCGTGCCAGCCCTCTGGGCGGCGTCACTGGCGATCACGGCCGTCTTCGCGGCGATCGTCACCTCGACCGCATCTTCGCCGCCGACCGCGGCGCCCGACGGCGGCACGCCCGTCGCGGTGCTGGCTCCCGACCCGAGCTTCGACCCCTCGGAGATCTTCGGCACCCGAGGCTACGGCGCCCAAGGCTTCGAGGACTTCCATGGCCTGACGCCGATCGCCGTCGACGACCGGTGGGCCGCCAGCTTCGGAACGGATTCCTGCCTGATGATCGTCGCCACGGGAGTCGTCGACGGCGACGACGGCATCTATACGGGACGCTGGCGCACCGGATGCGCGGCGGGCCCGATCCCGGCGAGTGTCGCGATGGACGTCGATTCCACCGTTCCCGCCGAGACCAGCGTCGCCTATCCCGACAGCGTCCTGCTGTTCGTGCACGAGGGCGACCTCGTGCGCGTCTACGAGTACCCCGCGACGTAGGACCGCCTCTGCGCCGGCGCATCGCCCGGATACGCCGCGCTGAGGATTCGCACAAGGGGAATGCAGGCCCGGTCACACTCGGCCAGAGTGGCTGCATGACAGAGCGTCGGCCCGTCGTGTCGGCCCGCGGCGTGCACAAGTCCTACGGTCGCGGAACCGCACGCTTCGAGGCGTTGCGCGGCGTCAGCCTCGACATCGATGCCGGCGAGAGCGTCGCGATCGTCGGCAAGAGCGGATCGGGCAAGTCCACCCTCATGCATGTGCTCGCCCTCATGGATGCCCCCACGTCGGGAACCGTGCACCTCGACGGCCGGGACACCGCCGCGCTGCGCGGCCGCGCACTGAACCGCACCCGCAACACCACCTTCGGCTTCGTGTTCCAGCAGTTCTTCCTGACACCGAACGCCTCCGTGCTCGAGAACGTCACCCTGCCCCTGAAGATCGCCGGCGTGGGCGCACGCGAGCGGCGGCGCAGGGGCATGGCCGCACTGTCGCAGCTCGAACTCGACGACAAGGCCCGCAACCGGGCGACGGATCTGTCGGGCGGGCAGAAGCAACGGACCGTCATCGCGCGAGCCCTCGTCAACGATCCTCGCATCATCTTCGCCGACGAACCCACCGGCAACCTCGACTCGGCGACCGGCGGGATCGTGGCCGACATCCTCTTCGACCTCAACCGGCGGCACGGGATCACCCTCATCCTCGTGACGCACGATCACGATCTCGCCGCCCGCTGCGACCGGCGCCTGCACATCCGCGACGGGGTCTTCGACGACGCGGAGGCGATGACGTGAGAACGTCGAGCCTCATCTCGTCCGCGGTGCAGAACTCGTTCCGCGCCAAGACCCGAACGCTGCTCACGGTGCTCGCCGTGTTCATCGGCGCCTTCACCCTCACCGTGACCAACGGCCTCGGCACGGGGGTCGGCCGGTTCATCGACGACACCGTCGCGGCGATCGGCGCGGACGGGGTGCTGACCGCGACCAAGGCGAGCGAGACCGCGCCGACCGGCTTCGGTGACGAGCCGCTGGAATACGATCCGGATGTGGTCGACACCACCGTGCCCGGCGCACCCGACGGAGCACCCGGGGCCACCACCGGTGTCGTGGCGATGACGCCCGACGACATCGCCGAGCTCGAGCAGATCGAGGGCGTGGACCGGGTCGAACCGACCAAGGGTGTCTCGGCGGACTTCATCCGATACGGCGAAGACGGCACCCCGTACGTGACCGCGGTCGAGAACACCGTGCCCGGGCAGAAACTGCAGATGGCCGCCGGATCGGAGCCGTCGGGCTCATCCGACGAGCCCGAGGTCGCGATCCCCGTCTCCCTCGTCGAGCCGCTCGGCTTCGCCGATCCCGACAGCGCGATCGGCGAGATCGTCACGATCGCCGTGACCGACGGTTCCCGCACGCAGCACCTGCTGGAGGCGACCGTGACCGGCGTCGTCGAGGAGACCTTCAGCGCGGGCACGACGACCATCCCCAACTCCGCCGCCACCGACGAGCTCTTCGCCCTGCAGAACACCGGCGTGCCCGAGGAAGACCTCGACCGATACGCGACGGCGAGCGTGTTCTTCGACCCCGAGGCAACGGATGCCGAGGTCGAGGCGCTCAAGGAGCGCCTCGACGATGCCGGCTACACCGGCCAGTCGATCGCCGACCAGCTCGGCGCGTTCGTCGCGGTCATCGACGGCATCGTGCTCATCCTCAACGCCTTCGCGATCATCGCGCTCGTGGCCGCAACGCTCGGCATCGTGAACACGCTGCTGATGTCGGTGCAGGAACGCACGCGCGAGATCGGGCTCATGAAGGCCATGGGCATGGGATCGGGGCGGGTCTTCGCTCTGTTCAGCCTCGAGGCGATGTTCATCGGATTCCTCGGCAGCGCGCTGGGGGCTGCCGCGGCGATCGCCCTGGGCACCACGGTGAGCCGTCAACTCGCAGCGACCCTGCTCGCGGATCTGCCCGGCCTGGAGCTGTTCGCGTTCGATCCGCTGTCGATCGTGCTGACCACCGCGGTGGTGATGTTCATCGCCTTTCTCGCCGGCACGCTGCCGGCGGCGCGCGCCGCTGCGGCCGACCCGGTGGCGAGCCTGCGCTACGAGTGACCGGGCGGAGCGACGGTCACGTCGACCTGGAGCTCGGCGGCGATCTTCTCCAGGGCGAGCCGCACATCACCGGGATCACCGCCGCCGAGCATCCGGGCCGTGAACGTGGCCTCGAAGAGTCGCCCGCCCGACATGGCGGCATCCCGGGTCTCGGTCGACAGGTGGTCGATGCTCAGACCGTGCAGCTCGAGCGTCGATGCGAGCTCGCGCACGATTCCGGGGCTGTCGTTGCCGAGCACGGTGAGCTCGAGCTCGACGCCGGTGCGCTCGGAAGCGCGCGGGTTCTCGTGCACCGCGACCGCGAGCGTGCCCTCGAGCGTGGCGAGCGCTTCGCGCAGCCCGTCCGCTGCGGAGTCTGGCACGACGACCTCGATGACGCCGGCGAAGGTTCCCGCGAGCTCGGCGAGTTCGCTGCGCTCCCAGTTGCCGCCGTGATCGGAGACCAATCGGGAGACGGCCGCGACGAGACCGGCGCGGTCATCGCCGACGATGGTGAGCACGAGCACGGTCACGGGCTCGATGCTACTGCTCGGGTGCCGGTTGCGACACCGAGGTCGTCGTCGCCCGCTCCCGATCGCGTCGCACATCCGGATGCATCCGCGGCGAGCGCCGCTCCGAACAACCTTCAGCGGGGAACGACCCCGGGATGAGGGGACGAGCATGGCAGCGACACGAATGTCGGCGCGCGCCTGGCTGTGGAGCGCACTGTCCGGGCTGATCGGCGGCGCGGCCTTTCTCGCCGCGGCGGAACTCGTCGCGCTTCTCGTCGCCCGCGGAGCGAGCCCCGTGCTCGCGGTCGGCTCGTTCATCGTCGACGTGGTGCCGCAGCCGCTGAAGGAGTTCGCGATCGCCACCTTCGGCGAGGCCGACAAGCTCGTGCTGCTGATCGGCATCGGGCTCGCCGTCGCCATCGCCGCCGCCCTGGCCGGCGTGCTGCAGTACGTGCGCGCGCCGCTCGGCGTCGCCGCCTTCGTGCTCGCGGGCATCCTGGCGACGGCCGCGACCGTCACCCGCGCCGGCGCCACGGTGCTCAGCGCCCTGCCGCCCGTGGTCGGCACGATCGCCGGCGCCGTCATGCTGATGCTCCTCGTGAACCGGCTCCGGCGCTGGCTGAATCCCGACCGGGCGCTGCAGGCATCCCCCACCGACACCTCGTCTTCGGCGACGGACGAACCCGCATCCGCGGATGCGCGAGGCGTCGACCGTCGCGGGTTCTTTCGCTTCGGCGCGATCGCGGGAGTCTCCGCGGTCATCGTCGGCGTGGGGGCTCGCGCGATCAGCGCGGCGACCTCCTCGCTCGGGGCGATCCGCGAGGAGCTCGCCCTCCCCGAGCCGGGAAGCACGGTGACGATCCCGGAAGGGGCCGAGTTCGACATCGACGGCCTGTCACCGCTGATCACGCCGAACGAGGACTTCTACCGCGTCGACACGGCCCTGACGGTGCCGACGGTCGACCCGGCGACGTGGCGGCTGGTCATCGACGGCATGGTCGACGAGCGAATCGAGATGAGCTTCGACGACCTGCTGGCGATGGGTGTCGACGAGTACGCCGTCACCCTCACGTGCGTCTCCAACGAGGTCGGCGGCGGCCTGGTCGGCAACGCCGTGTGGCTGGGCGTGCCGATCCGCGACGTGCTCGCACGGGCGGGCGTGCAGGACGGTGCCGACATGGTGCTCTCGCGCAGCGTCGACGGCTACACCGCATCCACCCCGCTCGCCTCGCTCACCGACGACGGTCTCGACGCGATCTTCGCCGTGGGCATGAACGGCGAGCCTCTCCCGGTCGAGCACGGCTTCCCCGTGCGGATGGTCGTGCCCGGGCTGTACGGCTACGTGTCGGCGACGAAGTGGGTCACCGAGCTGAAGGTGACGACCTTCGCCGAGGACGAGGCCTATTGGACACCGCGCGGGTACAGCGCCAAGGCGCCGATCAAGTTCTCCTCGCGCGTGGACACCCCGCGCACCGGCACGCCGGTTCCGGCGGGAACGGTGCCGATCGCGGGCATGGCGTGGGCGCAGACGGTGGGGATCGAGCGCGTCGAGGTGAGCATCGACGACGGCGAGTGGCAGCAGGCGACGCTGTCGCCCCCGATCAATGACGACACCTGGGTGCAGTGGTACCTCGAGTGGGAGGCGGAGCCGGGCACGCACTACGTCGCCGTGCGCGCGGTCAACGCCGACGGTGATCTGCAGATCGAGGAGCGCGCCCCCATCGCCCCGGACGGCTCATCCGGGTGGCAGCGCGTGCTCGTGACCGTGGAGTAGGCCGCCTCAAGCGTCCGTTTCCGCGTCTCCGCCGGTCCGCCGAGCGACCCCTTTCACGTCGAGCCACCCCTCTCCTGCGGACGCGAAAGGGACTGCTCGGCGAAAGAGGGATGGCTCGGCAGGAGGGCACGCCCACCCGCGGCGAGATGCGCCGCTCGCGGGCACTGTGGAAGACTCCCCGCGTGAGGCCCTGCCGAGTCCCCGCCGCCCCTCCTGTCACCGCATTGCTCCTCTTCGGGCTGAGCGCCTGCACGTTCGGCGAGCCTGATCCAGAACCCTCCGAGACAGCCGCAGCGCCCGCCGCCCCGGCACCGTCGTCCTCCGCGACGCCGACTGATACGCCGCGGTCCTCGGTGTCGCCGTCACCGTCACCCTCCAGCGCTCCACCCGCCGCCGAGAGCGGTGGTTCTGGCGACGGCTTTCAGGGCGGATCGGGCGGAGCCGGCGGCTCCACGGGCTCCGGCGGAACGCACGGTTCCGGCGGTGGGTCCCGGCCCGCACCGACGGTGCACCCCACATCCTCTCCGACCCCGAAACCCACACCGAGCCCGACCCCAGCCGTGCCGCCGGCATGCGCCACGGACCCGACGGACCCGGGCATCCCCGTGATGGACTTCGGCTCTATCGCCGAGTACTCGACCACGCCGAACGCCCAAGGCGAGGACTGCACGGGCTTCCGCGCATTCCTCTCGACGGGTCTCCCGCAGTACGACTCCCAGTCCTTCGAGTTCTTCGGACACCTCGTGGAGGCCGACGGCGACGTCAACTCGATCGCGCTGATGTCGCAGGGCAACACCGTCGTTCCCGGCCTCCAGGTGCCGTGGTTGACGGTGGAGGAGGCAGGCCTGATCTACAACCGCCTGTCCCTCGACGACGGGCCCGCCTTCGGCGGGATCTACGGGCTCGCCAACCTGTCGGCACCCGTTTCGATCGCCTACGACCCGTGGAACATCCACGTCGAGAAGGCCACTGCGGACGAGCCCACACAGGTCATCGACATGCGCGTGGTCTCCGGCACTGTCGGCGCGGTCGGTGCCGAGTACGAACTCACCGTCGGGGTCGAGGTCGAGGTGCCGGGCGCGAGCACGGCGCAGTGGGCTGAGCTCTCTGTCACGGCGCAGGACCGCACCGGCATCATCCAGTGGGGGTACGGCCCGAACGGGTTCTTCCCGCTGTGGATGTTCGATGGCAAGCCGCTTCCCGCGCAGGGCGGTGCCATTCCGACCCAGGATCAGCGCACACCGATCACCGACACCTACGGCGGAGACATCGGCTCCTACCTGGCAGCGACGGGTGACCCGATGACCGGCCAGGGATCGCAGTATTACTCCATGCCCCTCGTGGAGGTCTCCGAGTGGTCGATCCGGATCGGCGCCTCCTACGTCGCCGGCGGCACGGAGGGCCGGCTCTTCTTCGACAACCTCACCGAGACCTACAACGAGTCGGCGCAGTACGTGGTGAAGAACGGCTACGAGTGGACCGAGTTCTCGGTGCAGCTGCCCGAAACCCGCCAGGGCATGCTGATCGCGACCACGGGCCAGGCGGAGGTCGGCGACCTCCACTACGCGATGATCGGGGGCGCGGGCTCGACCCAGGCAGCGAACGGCACGCTCCGACCGACGGCGAACTGGCCGCAGGGGGCGATCGAGATCACCCCGACCGCCAAGACGTGGACCTCACCCGGCAGCTGCTACCTCTACCACCTGGAGTACGACGTGACGCTCTCGGCATCGGGCACGCGCCCCGCCGCCGACCTCACCTTCCGCGCGGCCAGCGAGAACCAGGAGCTCGTCGCATTGAAGAGGGCCGTGTACGAGGGGCTCTTCGTTTACGAGGGCACCCTCGACGGCGAGCAGGTCAGCGGGTACGCGTGGGGCGAGATCCAGGGAGTTCCCCCAACGGGTGACCCGACACCGCCGAACTGCGGGTGAGGTGCGTCCTCACAGCTCGCCGGGAGCGGACGCGAGGTCGTCGATCTCCTCGACGACCTGTCGCGCCTTGGACGGCTCGCCTGCCTTGCGCGGTGCGTAGACGACGAGCGAGTGGAAGACGAAGCGCACGAAGAAGGCCAGCACGAGGGTGATCGCCGTGGCCAGCACGGCGGAGACGTGCCCGGTTTCCACCAGCAGCGCGACGAGGGGGATGCGCACGATCGCCTCGGCGTTGTTGAAGCCGAACGACTTCGCAAAGCGCACCCACCCGCCCGATGCGGCGCCCTTCATGTCCTGGAAGACGAAGCGCTCCATGAGCAGGAAGTTGCCGATGATCGTCGCCTCCGCGGCGACGATCGCGGCGATGAGGTAGTCGACGCCGAGCGCGGTCAGCGCCCAGACGATCGCAAGGTTGGCGATCGCGCCGAGTCCGCCGATGATGGCGAACAGCGACATCTTGCCGAAGCGCAGCGCCGTCAGCTGCGAGAGGAAGTGGATGCCCTGACGCACCGACGCTTTGGAGTCGCCCGCGTGCCGGTCGGCGAAGGTGAAGGGCACCTCCGCGACGCGCAGGGGCTTGCGCGCAAGGATCTCCAGCAGGATCTTGAACCCGCGCGGACGCAGCGTGTCCGCCTCGATCGCGCGCCGATCGAGCACGAAGAACCCCGTCATCGGGTCGGAGACATCCCGAAGCCGCACCGGGAACATCGATTTCGTCACCGCCGTCGACACCTTCGACACCAGCACGCGGGTCTTGTCGGCGAAGCCGGCATCGGCCTGACCTGCCTGGTAACGCGAGGCGGCGACGACATCGGCATCCCCCACCGAGAACCTCTCCCACAGCGCCGGGATGTCCTCGGGCGGATGCTGCAGGTCGGCGTCCATCACGAGACACGCATCCGAACGGGCCGCGGCGAACCCCTCGACCACGGCACCGCCGAGTCCGCCGGTTCGCTCGTCGCGGTGGATGATGCGCAGCGGCACTCGGGTCGTCTCGGCGAGAGAGCGCACGACCTCGGGGGTGTCGTCGGTGCTGTCGTCGACGACGATGATCTCCGCATCGATTCCCCGGACGGCATGCGCGATGCGCCCCACGAGTTCCGCCATGTTGGGCGCCTCGTTGAAGGTCGGCACGATGATCGAGAGCTGCATCCGGCGTCCATCGTCCCACGGCCGGCGCCCCCGCGTTGCCGCGCGATTACGCTGGATGCCATGACTTCTCCCCTCGATTCCGCCACGATCACGATGTTCGGCGCCGACTGGTGCCGCGACTGTATCCGCACGAAGGCGCAGCTCGACGGCCTCGGCGTCGAGTACACGTACGTCGACCTCGTCGCGACGCCCGACGCCGCGGAGGTCGCTCGCGACATCTCGGGTCGCACCAACATCCCCGTCGTGGTCTACCCCGACGCGTCCCACCACGTCGAGCCGACCAACGCCGACGTCGAGGCCAAGCTCCGCGAGCTCTCCCTCATCTGAGCGCGGGCGTCGCGATCTCCGCCGACAAACGCGGAACGCCGCGGGACACCACGCATTGCGGTGTTTCTCGCGGCGTTCGGCGTTTCTCGTGATGGGCGGTGGGCGGGATGCGCGCCGGCGAGCGTGGAGCGTAGCCTGAAGCCGAAGGAGACGGCCATGACGAACCTCGACCCCGCGGTGATCGCCGCCCGCTTCGGTCCGCGAGCCGACGTCGGCCACCTCGCCCTCACAGGAGAACACGGCGTCGTACTCCCCACGTTCACCGACCACCACGTGCATCTCGCCCTCTTCGCCGAGCACGCCCTCGCCGCGCGGGGGATCGCCGGCGTCGTCGACCTCGGCGGCGACCCCTACGCCCTCGCTCGCCGAGATCCGCACGCCGTGCCGCGACCCGCATACGCGGGCGCCTTCCTCACCACCCCGGGGGGCTATCCGACCGGACGCCCCTGGGCACCCGACGCCATCGTGCGCCACGTCACGGACCCGTCCCGGCATCCCGGTGTCGCCGGGGGCGCGGCGACGGCGGTCGACGAGCAGATCGAGTGCGGTGCGCGCGTGATCAAGGTCGCCCTGAACGCCGAGGCGGGTCCGACTCCGGAGCCCCCGGTCCTCGAGGCGATCGTGGCGCACGCCCATGACCGCGGCGTGCCGGTCGTCGCTCACGTGCAGGGAACGGGCATGTTCGCACGGGCGCTCGATGCCGGCATCGACGCCCTGGCCCACACCACCTTCACCGAAATCCTCGACGAGGCCGACATCGCCCGCGCGGTCACGGCGGAACAGATCTGGATCTCGACGCTCGACATCCACCGCGACACACCGGATCTCGCCCGCACGGCGGAGACGAACCTCGCGAGGTTCCACGCCGCCGGCGGCCGCACACTCTACGGCACCGATCTCGGGAACGGCGATCTGCCCGTGGGCGTCGACCCCCGCGAGATCTCCGCCCTCGTGGCGGCGGGCTTCAACGCCGCTGCGGTCGTGGCGGCGCTCGCCGACCCGTGGCCGTTCCCGGATGCGGTCCCGGGCGTGTGCACCTTCGTTCCCGGCCGTCCGCCCGGCGACGAGCGCGACCTCGGCGCATGGCTCGCGACGGCCTCGACGGTGCCGATCGACGAGATCAGCCGCGATGAACCCTGACCTGGCGGCCACGGCCGACGCCCTCGACGCGGCCGACCCGCTGCGGGCGTTCCGCGATCTGTTCGTCGCCGCCGGCACGGGGCTGGTGTACTTCGACGGCAACTCCCTCGGCCGGCCCCTGACATCGACGGCGGGGCGCCTGGAGCGGTTCGTTCGCGACGAGTGGGGCGGTCGGCTCATCCGGGGCTGGGACGAGTCGTGGATGGATCTGCCGTTCGCGATCGGCGACGAGATCGGCCGGATCGCGCTGGGCGCCGCTCCCGGGCAGACCGTGGTCGGCGACTCCACCACCGTGCTGCTCTACAAGCTGATCCGGGCGGCCCTCGAGGCTCAGATGGCTCGGGATTCCGCCCGTGTGGAGATCGTGGTGGGAACGGACGACTTCCCCACCGATCGCTACGTCGTCGAAGGAATCGCCGCCGAGCGGGGTGCGCGCGTGCGCTGGATCGACGTCGACCGCGCCGGCGGCGTCACCGCCGAGGGTGTCGCCGCCGCCGTCGGCGAGACCACCGCGGTCGTCGTGGTCAGCCACGTCGCGTACCGCTCCGGGCACCTCGCCGACGCGGCGCGCATCACCGAGATCGTGCACGCCGCCGGCGCCCTCACCGTCTGGGACCTGTCGCATTCGGTGGGCTCGGTGCCGATCCATGCCGATACCTGGCGATTCGACGCCGCCGTCGGCTGCACGTACAAGTACCTCAACGGCGGTCCGGGCTCGCCCGCGTTCGCCTACGTGGCGAACCGACACCACGCCTCGCTCACCCAACCGGTCCAGGGGTGGATGGGCGCCGCCGACGTCTTCGCGATGGGGCCCGAGTATCGCCCCGCCGACGGCATGCGGCGATTCCTGTCGGGCACGCCGCCGATCCTCGGGATGCTCGCGATCGAGGACACGCTGGCCCTCATCGACGATGCCGGGATGCCGGCGATCCGCGAGAAGTCGATCGAGCTCACGACGTTCGCACTCGAGGTCGTCGTGGAGGAACTCGCCCCGCTCGGCGTCGAGGTCGCGTCGCCGATCGAAGCCGCCTCGCGCGGCGGCCACGTGACGCTGCGGCATCCGCTCATGAGACAGGTGACCGCAGCGCTCTGGCGGCGAGATGTGATCCCCGACTACCGCGACCCCGACGGACTGCGCATCGGCCTGTCTCCGCTGTCGACGTCGTTCGCCGAGACGCTGACCGGACTGCTGGCCGTGCGCGACACGCTCCTTCGCCTCATCCCGGCCGACTGACCCCGGGAGGAACCCCGTGACAACCGCGCCCATCGACCTCGCCGCCGACACCCGCGAGGCACTCGACGCCGACATCGACGCACTGCACCGCGGCGCGCGGCTGTGGACGCGGCTCTCGCTCGATCAGCGGGCGACGCTCCTGGAGAGCATCCACGCGAGCACCGCCGCGGTGAGTGAGGAATGGGCCGACGCGGCGGCTGTCTCGAAGAGTCTGCCGCCCGGCCATCCCCTTCGCGGCGAGGAGTGGTTCACGGGTCCGTACATGACCCTCGTCTCGACCGAGTGGCTGGCCCGCACGATGCGGAACCTCGCGCGCGGCGGAAATCCCCTCGACGGGGTGCCGATGGACGTCACCGCCGACGGCCGGGTGCGGGCGCGGGTGTTCCCCGGCGACGCGTCGGATCGGATCATCGCGTCGGGATTCACCGGCGAGGTGTGGTTCGACCGCGACGTCACCGTCGCGCGTGCCCGAGCCGCCGCCGGGCTCGGCCAGCGCACCCCGGCGGCCTCGGGCGGCGTGGGCCTCGTGCTCGGCGCCGGCAACGTGACGTCGATCCCCGTCGCCGATGTGCTCACCGAGCTGATCGCTCACAACCGGGTGTCGCTGCTGAAGGTGAACCCCACGCAGGATGCGCTCGTGCCGGTCTTCGAGCGCGCACTCGCCCCGCTCGTGGAGGCCGGTCTGCTGCGCATCGTGCGGGGCGGTGGCGAGGTGGGCGCCTACCTCTCACGCCATGAGCGCATCGACCACGTGCACATCACCGGCTCGGAGCGCACGTTCGACGCGATCGTGTGGGGATCCGGAGACGATGCCGTCCGTCGCAAGGCGGCCGACGAGCCGCTGCTGACGAAGCCGATCACCGCCGAGCTGGGTGGCGTGTCCCCGGTGATCGTCGTGCCCGGCCCCTGGACCGAGGCCGACCTCGCCTTCCAAGCCGAGCACGTCGCGACCATGCGGCTGCAGAACGCCGGACACAACTGCGTCGCGGGCCAGGTCGTCGTCGTGAGCCGAGACTGGCCGCAGCGCGAGGCGTTCCTCGGCCACCTGCGTCGTGCGATGGCAGCCACGCCCTCGCGCGAGGTCTGGTACCCGGGGTCGAGCGACCGCCTGAGCGCGGTGCGCGCCGCGCACCCCGACGCCGCGTGGAGTGACGGCGGCCGGCGGGCCGTCATCGAGATCGACGCCGGCGACCACGACCTCGAGGTCGTCGAGCAGTTCGCCCCCGTACTCGGGGTGGTCTCGCTCCCGGGCACCGGCCAGGCGTTCGTCGACGCCGCGGTCGACTACGCGAACGAGCACCTCATCGGAACCTTGGGAGCGAACGTCCTCATCGATCCCGTGGAGCAGACACGCCTCGCCGACGGCTTCGAGCACACCCTCGAGCGACTGCGCTACGGCACGATCGCGGTCAACGCGTGGACCGCGATCGGCTTCCTGCCGCCGGCGCTGCCGTGGGGCGCGTATCCCGGCGGCACGCTCTCCGACGCGCCGAGCGGGATCGGCGTCGTGCACAACGCCCTCCTGCTCGACCGCATCGACCGTGCGGTCGTGCGCGGCCCCTTCCGCCCGTTTCCGCGCTCGCTCCTCGCGCTGCGCGCCGGGTCGCGTGGCCGGTTCTCCCTCCTGCCCACGCCACCGTGGTTCGTCACGGCGCGCACGGGGGCATCGGTCAGCGCCGGCCTCACGCGCTACCGCGCCGGCGGCGGCCTGCGGGCCCTCATCCCGACGCTCTGGCGGGCGTTTCGCGCCTGAGCGCTCGTCAGCCCTCGGCGACGAAGCGGTCGGCGGCGTCGCGCAGAGCGCGCGCGATGCCCGGCTCCGACGCGGCGTGTCCGGCGTCGGGAACCATCACGAACTCGGCCTCCGGCCACGCCCGGTGCAGGTCCCACGCCGTCATCGGCGGAGTGCACACGTCGTAACGCCCCTGCACGATCACGGCGGGGATGCCGCGGATCGCGTCGACGTTGGCGATGAGCTGCCCCTCGTCGAAGAAGCCGCGGTGCAGGAAGTAATGGTTCTCGATGCGCGCGAACGCGGTCGCCGCCCGCGGATCGGTCATCGCCTGCACGAGGTCGTCGTCCGGGAGCAGGGTGAGGGTGGATGCCTCCCACGTCGTCCACGCGACGGCAGCCGGCACGTGCACGGCCGGATCGGGGTCGACCAGGCGGCGGTGGTACGCCTCGATCATGCGCCCGCGTTCGAGCACCGGGATCGGACCGAGGAACTTCTCCCACCGATCGGGGAAGATCGCCGACGCACCGCCCTCGTAAAACCACTCGAGCTCGTGGGCGCGGAGCGTGAAGATCCCCCGCAGAACGATCTCGGACACCGCGTCGGGATGGGTCTCGGCGTAGGCGAGGGCGAGGGCGCTCCCCCAGGACCCGCCGAAGACCATCCAGGTCTCGATACCGAGATTGCGCCGGAGCAGCTCCAGGTCGGCGACCAGGTGCCACGTCGTGTTGTGGCGCAGGTCGCCCTCCACATCGGCCGCGTGCGGCGTCGAACGGCCACATCCGCGCTGGTCGAGCAGGATGATGCGATAGCGCTCGGGATCGAAGAAGCGGCGGTGCCACGACGACGTGCCGGCGCCGGGACCACCGTGCAAGAACACGACCGGCTTGCCCTCGGGGTTTCCGCACTGCTCGTAGTAGAGGCGATTGCCCTCGCCCGCGATCAGTTCGCCGGTCGCGTACGGCTCGATCTCGGGATAGAGGATGTCGTCGAGGTGTTCGTTCATGGCCGATCCCCTCCCCTCGGCGAGCGCGACGGGGACCCCCGCGGGTGCCTCTTCGCCCCGACGACCGGGGCTTTTGTCGAACGCCATGCGCACACGCTAGCGCCTGCGGGGCCGCGAGACGCGCATTACCGCGGTGCGGCGAGACGATCACGGCGCGAATAGGCTCGCAGCATGCACGTGTCGCGCACGAAAGCGTCCGCTCCTGGACGGCGCCGGTGAGCGGCGTGGAGATCCTCGTCATCGCGGTCGGCGCGATCGTGGTGATCGCCGCCGCGACGACCGTGGCCCCCAAGGTGCGCATCGCCGGCCCCCTCATCCTCGTCGCCATCGGACTGGGCGTGAGCATGCTGCCGTTCGTGCCGCTGGTCGAGGTGGACCCCGAGATCATCCTCGTCGGCGTGCTCCCGCCGCTGCTGTACTCGGCCGCGGTCTCCCTGCCGGCCATCGAGTTCCGTCGCGATCTGCGGCCGATCGCCGGCCTGTCGGTGCTGCTCGTCCTCATCAGCTCGTTCGTGCTGGCCCTGTTCTTCCTGTGGGCTCTGCCCGGGCTCGGGTTCCCCCTCGCTCTCGCGCTCGGCGCCATCCTCAGCCCCACCGACGCGGTCGCCACCGCGATCGCCAAGCGACTGGGGATCTCACGACGCGTCGTGACGCTGCTGGAAGGCGAGAGCCTGCTCAACGACGCCACCTCGCTGGTGCTCCTGCGCACCGCGATCGCCGCGGTCGGCGTCGGCTCCCTCCACTTCGGGGAGTTCGCGCTGTCCTTCCTCTGGGGCGTGGTCGTCGCGGTCGTCATCGGCGGCCTCATCGGGTGGGTGAACCTGCGCGTGCGGTCGTTCATCTCGCACTCAGCGGCGAACACCGCGGTCGGGTTCACGGTCCCGTTCCTCGCCTACCTCCCCACCGAGGAGCTTGGCGGTTCGGGCCTGGTCGCCGCCGTCGTGGCCGGCATCGTCACCGGTCAGGGGGCCGCCCGCCGCTTCACGCCGGAACAGCGCCTGTCCGACGAGCTGAACTGGCGCACGGTCGAGCTGATGCTCGAGGGGGCCGTCTTCCTGCTCATGGGGCTGGAGCTGAAGGACGTGCTCCTCGACAACGCCGGTGACGGACTGGGCACGGCCGCCACGCTCGCCGCCGTCGCCCTGGCGATCGTGCTGGCCGTGCGCGCGGTGTACGTCGCGCTTCTCGTGGGTCTGCAGAGCTCGCGCGCGCGGCGGATCCAGCGCGCACGTCTGGACGCGCTCACCGCACGGATCGACCTCCTTCATCCTGCCGACCCGCCGCCGGAAGCCGAGGTCTCGCCGCGACACCGCTCGCGCGTGGCCCAGGCCCGCGCGAGGATCGGCCGCGCCTACGCCGACCTGGACTACTACGCCGCCTCTCCGCTCGGGTGGAAGCACGGCACGGTCATCGTCTGGGCGGGCATGCGCGGTGTGGTCACGCTGGCGGCCGCGCAGACGCTCCCCCGCGACGCCGACGAACGCTCGCTCGTGGTGCTGGTCGCCTTCCTCGTCGCCGTCGGGAGCCTCATGCTGCAGGGCCTCACCCTTCCCAGCGTCGTGAAGCTGCTGCGCATGCCCCGTGTCGACGAACAGGTGACCCGATCGGAGCAGGATGCGCTCGACGACGAGCTGCGCGAGGCCGCGGCCGACGCGGTGTCCGGCGCCCGCGTGAAGCGCCGCGACGGCACGCCGTTCGACGACTCCTTCCTCGCCGAGATGGGACCGCGCATGGCGCAGCCGCCCGATGATGGCGGCGCTCCGCGCCTGGCTGACCGGCTCGAACTGCGCCTGGCCGTCATTCACGTGATGCGCCGGCGCCTGGAGCAGATGTCGCACTCGGGACGCTTCAGCACCGCAGCGCTCCGCCACGCGCTCGCCGAACTCGACGCCGATCAGCTGAGCCTGGAACTGCGCCTGGACGACGAAGACTGAGAACGGTGCGCGAAATCGCGGCGTATCGGCGAGAATGGATGTCGACGCCGCGCATCTTCGCGACGTCGCGAAGGAGCAGGCCATGAGCGAGATCGCCGACGCGTCGACGACCGGACTGTCGCGCCCCCCGCACCGCGAATCCGCGGTGAACGGGACCGACACGGCACCGCTGCACCTGCCGCACACGGCCGCGGAGTGTCCGAAGTGCTTCACCGAGCTGCAGCAGGATCGTCACTGGTGGCAGGCGCGGCCGATCGGCTCGAAGCTCGTCGGGCTCGTCATCTCCCGCGAGGACATGCCCTCCGTCGTGGAGCAGCGCGAGGAGCTGACCCGCTTCGGCGTGCCGATCGAAGGTTTCCGGCATCCGGCGCCCGAGACGCTCGAGAGCTGGGAGCAGCGTCTCGTGCGCCTGTTCGGCACGCTCACCCGCGGCGACGTGCTCGTCGTCGCGAACGTGCACGCCCTCGGCCGCGACATCGACGAGGAGACCCGCACCGTCGCCGAGCTCCATCGCCGCGGTGTGGTCGTGAAGGTGCTGAGCCACGGCGGTCACCACCTTTTCGCGCCCGGACGCTGATCCCGCGGAGGCGCTACCTGCCGACATAGGTGCGCAGGTGCTGTGCGGTGAGCGTGTCCGATGACGCGACCAGGTCGGCCGGGGTCCCCTCGAACACGATCTGACCGCCGTCGTGCCCGGCGCCCGGGCCGAGGTCGATGATCCAGTCGGCGTGAGCCATCACCGCCTGGTGGTGCTCGATCACCACGACGGTGTTCCCCGCCTCCACCAGGCGGTCCAGCAGCGCGAGCATGGTGTCGACATCGACGAGATGCAGCCCGGTCGTGGGCTCGTCGAGCACGTAGACGGCTCCCTTCTTCGCCATCGAGATCGCCAGCTTGAGCCGTTGCCGCTCGCCCCCGGACAGCGTGTTCAGGGCCTGCCCGAGGGTCAGGTAGCCCAGGCCCACGTCGACCATGCGCGCGAGGGTGGTGTGGGCGGCGCCCGTGGGGAAGAACGTGGCGGCCTCGGCCGCCGACATCGACAGCACCTCGTGGATGTTCTTGCCGTCGAGGGTGTGGGCGAGCACCTCGTCGCTGAAGCCGCTTCCCTCGCACAGGTCGCACCGCGTCTCGACGCTCTGCGTGAACCCGAGGTTGGTGATGATCACCCCGAGACCCTTGCAGGCGATGCAGGCGCCGGCGGAGTTCGCGCTGAACAGCGACGGCTTCACCCCGTTCGCCTTCGCGAAGGCGGATCGGACCGTGTCGAGGATGCCGGTGTAGGTGGCCGGACTGCTGCGGCGCGACCCCTTGATCGGCGTCTGGTCGACCACGACCACGTCGTCGAACGCGGGCAGGTTGCCGTGGATCAGAGACGACTTGCCCGACCCCGCGACGCCGGTGACGACGGTGAGCACGCCGAGCGGGATGTCGACGTCGACCCCTCGGAGGTTGTGCTGGGTCGCCCCGCGGATCTCGAGGGCGCCCCGGTGGGGTCGCGACGTGCTCTTGAGGGCGGCGCGATGATCCAGATGGCGGCCGGTGAGGGTGTCCGATTCCCGGAGGCCGGCAACATCTCCGGTGTACTGCACCTCGCCGCCTGCTCGCCCGGCGCGGGGGCCGAGATCGACGACGTGGTCGGCGATCTCGATGACCTCCGGCTTGTGCTCGACCACCAGAACGGTGTTCCCCTTGTCGCGCAGCCGGCGCAGCAGCCGATTCGTACGGGCGATGTCGTGCGGGTGCAGTCCGGCCGTCGGCTCGTCGAAGACATAGGTGATGTCCGTGAGCGAGGAGCCGAGGTGGCGGATCATCTTCGTGCGCTGCGCCTCCCCACCCGACAGCGTTCCCGACGACCGGTCGAGCGAGAGGTAGCCGAGGCCGATGTCGACGAACGAGTCGACCGTCTGACGCAGCGAGGACAGCAGCGGCGCGACGGCGGGATCGTCGATCGTCCGCAGCCAGGCGGCGAGGTCGGTGATCTGCATCGCCGCCGCCTCGGCGATGTTGACGTCGCCGATCCGTGACGACCGCGCCCCCTCGTTCAGACGGGTGCCGCCGCAGGCCGCGCAGGCGCTGAACTTCACGGCGCGCTCGACGAACGCGCGCACGTGCGGCTGCAGCGCATCGCGGTCCTTCTGCAGCATCGACTTGGTGATCTTGGGCACGAGCCCCTCGTAGGTGAGGTTGATGCCGCCGACCTTGACCTTCGTCGGCTCCTTGTAGAGGAAGTCGTGCCGTTCGGTCTCGGTGTAGTCCTGGATGGGCGTGGCCGGGTCGACGAAGCCGGACTCGGTGAAGGCCTTCACCATCCATCCGTCGACGGTGTATCCGGGAACGGTGATCGCGCCGTCCTGCAGGGACTTGGTGCGGTCGAACAGTTCGTCGAGGTCGATGTCGCTGACCTCACCCAGCCCCTCGCAGTCCGGGCACATCCCGCCGGTGATCTCGAACGAGCGGCGTTCCTTCTTGCCCTTGTCCTTGCCGACCTGCACGGTGACCGCCCCCGCGCCGGAGACCGAAGGGACGTTGAAGGAGAACGCCTGCGGCGAGCCGACGTGCGGGGTGCCGAGACGGCTGAACAGCAGACGGAGCATCGCGTGCACGTCGGTGGCCGTGCCGACGGTCGACCGGGAGTTCGACCCCATGCGCTCCTGGTCGACGATGATCGCGGGGCTGACGTTCTCGAGCGCGTCGACCTCGGGGCGACTGAGCTGTCCCATGAACTGCTGGACGAACGTCGGGTAGGTCTCGTTGATGAGTCGCTGCGACTCGTTCGCGATCGTCGCGAAGACCAGGGAGGACTTGCCCGAGCCGCTCACGCCGGTGAACACCGTCAGACGTCGCTTGGGGATCTCGACCGAGACGTTCTTGAGGTTGTTCTCCCGCGCTCCGACGACGCGGATCACGTCGTGGGAGTCGGCGATGTGCGGTGTGGCGTCGACCTCGGACATGCGGGCTCCTCCCGGTACCCCCTCAGTGTGGCGCATGCGGCCGACACGGCGCGTCGCGGATCACGCCGCCAGGAAGCATCCCTCGACGTGGTCGTCGACCATGCCGGCCGACTGCATCAGCGCGTACATCGTGGTCGGGCCCACGAAGCGGAAGCCCCGACGCCGCAGCTCGCGGCTGAGCGCGTCGGACGCCGGCGTGGTCGCCGGCACCTCGGCGAAGGTCCGCGGGCGAGGACCCGGAGGCGGCGCGAACGACCACATCAGGGAATCGAACTCTCCTTCGGCCATGTCGCGGACGATCGCCGCGTTCGCGATCGTCGCGAGGATCTTCGCGCGGTTCCGGATGATGCCGGGGTCGGCCATCAGGCGTTCGACGTCGTCGCCGTCGAACGCCGCCACCGCGACCGGGTCGAAGCCGGCGAAGACCTCGCGGAAGCGCGGCCGCTTGCGCAGGATGGTGATCCACGACAGGCCCGCCTGGAACCCCTCGAGGCTCATCTTCTCGAAGAGCGGGCGGTCACCGCGCAGCGGCCGGCCCCACTCCTCGTCGTGATAGCGACGGTACTCGGGATCGTCGCCGATCCACCCGCACCGCACGATGCCGTCTTCACCGGTACGCACACTCTCCGCCACGCCCCCAGTATCGCCTCGGGGTACGACAGCGCCGGGCTACTTCTTGTTCTTCTTCTGCAGCGACTTCTCGGAGACGGGGGCGGTACCGGATGCGCGCTCGGCGGCGAAGTGAGCGGCGGCGGCATCCTGTCGCTCCTGCTCGGCGCCCGAGGCGATAGGGGCCCGCACGTGCTCGGGGGCGAACCCGAACGCGTCGACGAGATCCTGCGCATGCGGACGCAGGCGCGCGCTCAACCGGTCGATGTAGCGCGAGACGGCGCTCGCGCGCTGCGCGGACAGGCGGCCGTTGATGAGATACCACGCGAGGTGGCGCTCGATCAGCGACAGTCCGAAGAGGTCGCGCAGCCACGTGAGCACCTGCTTCGTGCCCGCATCGGCGGTCTTGTTCACCGCGTCGGTGAACGCCTCCCACTGCAGCAGCTCGCCGTGCGCGCGGGCAGCCTCGATCAGCTGCGACTGGTTCTCGTTGAACAGCGCCGCAGCCTCGCCGGCCGGCAGCTTCGATGCCGGGCGCAGCCGGCCGGCGATGTCGGCGATCATCTGCTGCACGCGGTCGGTGAGCAGCTCCTGCTGGTGGTCGCCCCGCAGCCCGAGCTCCACCGAGCGGGCGGTGGAGCCGAAGTCGGTGACCGCCTGTCCGAGCTGGCGGAGTCCGGCGCCGTGGAACACCTTGCCCGCGGTCTGGCCCACGGCGAAGCGGGCGAGCGTGGCGGCATCCGCACCCTTGAACTGCTTGGCGAAATCGCCGAGCAGGCGCTTGCCGACCAGCTGCAGGAGCACGTTGTTGTCACCTTCGAAGGTGACGTAGACGTCGAGGTCGCGGTGCAGGTCGACCATGCGGTTCTCGGCGAGGAACCCCTGGCCGCCGCACGCCTCCCGGCTCTCCTGGATGGTGTCCAGCGCGTTCCACGTCGACAGGGGCTTCAGGGCGGCGGCGAGGGTCTCGAGGTCTTCGCGCTCGTCGGGGGTGTCGGTGCGACCCGAGAAGACGCCGTCGAATTTCCTCAGCAGCTCGTCGTGCGAGAAGAACTGGGCGTAGACCTGCGCCAGGCGCGGCAGCAGCCGGCGCTGGTGCTTGGCGTAATCGAGCAGCACGACCTCGTCGGTTCCGGCGCCGGAGTCGAATTGACGCCGCTGGTTGGCGTAGGTGATCGCGATGTTCAGCGCCAGGGCGGTCGCGGTCGTGGCGGCACCGTCGAGGGACACGCGGCCCTGGACCAGGGCGCCGAGCATCGTGAAGAAGCGACGACCGGGGCTGTCGATGTCGGACGTGTAGCTGCCGTCGGGAGCGACATCGCCGTAGCGGTTGAGCAGGTTCTCGCGCGGCACGCGCACGTTGTCGAAGTGCAGCCGGCCGTTGTCGATGCCGTTGAGCCCGCCCTTGACGCCGTCGTCCTCTCCGCCGATGCCGGGGAGGAATGCGCCCTCGTCGTCGCGCAGCGGAACGAAGAAGCAGTGCACGCCGTAGTTCACGCCGCCGGTGATCAGCTGGGCGAAGACGGTGGCGGCCTTGCCGTGCAGCGCGGCGTTGCCGAGGTAGTCCTTCCACGCCCCGCGGAACGGCGTGTGGATGACGAACTCCTCGGTCTCGGGATCGTAGGTCGCGGTGGTGCCGATGGCGGCGACGTCGGAGCCGTGGCCGGTCTCGGTCATCGCGAACGCGCCGGGCAGATCGAGGCTGATGATGTCGCGAAGCCACAGATCGTGGTGCTTCTTGGTGCCCAGCTGGTAGACCGCGGAGCCGAACAGGCCCCACTGCACGCCGGACTTGATCTGCAGGCTCGGGTCGGCGAGCACGAGCTCTTCGAACCCGGCGAGGTTCGCACCGTTGTCTTCGAGGCCGCCGTACTCGGTGGGGAAGGCACGGCGCGAGCCGTCGTTGTCGACGAGGAGGTGCAGCTGCTCCAGCACGCGTGCGCGGTGCTCCGCCATGGACTGACCCGGCTCCTGCCAGAACACCGGGTCCTTGATCAGCTCGCGCACCTCCCGGCGGGTCTCGCGCCACGTGCCCAGCAGCGCGTTCGTGACGGCCGGCACGTCGATCCGTGCCTCGTGGGCTTCGTCCGCGGTGTGCGGCGCGGTCGGCGCACCGCCCTCGGGTGTGCGCTTGTCTTCTGCGGGCGTGGACGAACGGACAGCAACGTCTGCCATGACATCACCTTTCGGCGTCGGAGGGGTGGCGCCCGCATCGGATGCGGACACCATTGACAGTAGGTGTCCCACAATCATGCGGCAAACCCCTTGCAGCATCCACACAACGACACCGCCCGAGGTCACCCGTGACGATTGTGCGCGCCCCACACCTCCGCGATCCTGCGACCCGGGCGGTCAGCCCTCAGCCGCGACGACCAGCGCGATCGAGAGTCCGTGGCCGAACCGGAACAGGGGATCGACGGTGTCGAAGGGCACGTCGGGGCGGGAGCGTTCGACGGCCGCCATCGAGCGCGGCAGATCGAACGGCAGTCGCCCCTGGGGTTCGGCGACTCCCGTCAGCACGTCGAACAGCGCCGCGCCGCTCGCACCCCAGTTGGCGGTGAGGGCGGCGACATCCTCGACGATCGGCGTGAGGATCGCGGGGCGGTCGAGGAGCACATCCACCACCGTCGGCACCGCCTGCGCGACCTCGCGGACGTGGGCGATGACGTCGTCGGGGAAGGCGAGGGAGCCGGCGTGGAAGAAGTTCTCGAAGGTCGACCCGCGCTCCTCGAACGGCGCGCGGAGGCGAAGCACCGCCACGTCGGCCTCGGCGGGCGTGGCGACCACGGTGCCGTAGCGCGCGGCGATCTCCGGGTCGACGCCCTCGACGTACAGGCGGCGGCCGGTGGGCAGCGGCAGCACACCGCTGTCGGCGAGCAGCGTGATCGCCGCGCGCTGGGCGGCTTCCCCGGCCGCGCGGAAGTCGGCCCGGCCGACGATCTCGTCTGCGGCGGCGACGTCGACGAAGGGCTGCTCGAACAGGCCGAGCTCGAACTTCTCACGCAGGATGCGGCGCGCGGAGACATCCAGCCGCTCCTCGGCGACCTCGCCCGCGGCGACGAGCTCGACGAGCAGCGCCGTGCACGTCTCGCCGCCGAACTGGTCGACCCCGGCATCCAGCACCCTCATCATCCGCTCCGACGGCGTGAGGTGCTCGACGCCCCACGCGCGAGCCGGGAACGGGGTGCCGAGGATCTCGGCGTCGGTGATGAGACCCCAGTCGGTGCACACCAGGCCGTCGAAGCCGTACCGCTCACGGAGCAGGCCGGTGATGACCGACCGGTTGAAACCGAAGCCGACCTCCTCGTGCTCCGTGCCGACCGGCATGCCGTAGTACGGCATGACCTGGCGCGTGCCCGCCTGGAAGGCGGCCTCGAACGGCTTCAGGTGGTGTTCGAACATGCCGCCGGGGTAGACCTGCTCGCGGCCGTAGGCGAAGTGCGGATCCTCGCCGTCCTTCTGCGGTCCGCCGCCGGGGAAGTGCTTGGTCATCGTCGAGACGGAGCCGACCCCGAAGGCCTCCCCCTGGAAGCCGCGGATGTAGGCGGCGCCCATGCGGCCGGCGAGATCGGCGTCCTCACCGAACGTCGCGGTCTGCCGAGCCCAGCGCGGTTCGGTCGCGAGATCGACCTGCGGATGCAGGGCGACCCGCAAGCCGACGGCCGTGTACTCCTGCCGCGCGATGTCGGCGAACCGTTCGACCAGCTCCTCGTCGCCGATCGCGGCGAGCCCCATCGTCTCGGGCCACTGCGAGAAGGGCCCCGCCATGATCGCCGCACCCGGGTTGTCGCTGAAGGAGTGGCGCGGGTCGGTGGACAGCGTCACCGGGATGCCGAGACGAGTCGATGCGGCGAGTTCCTGGAGTGCGTTGTGCCACTCGGCCATCTGCCGACCCGTCGGCGCGGCGCCGAGCAGGTTGAAGTGAGACATGTGCCGTCCGGCCACCAGCTCTCGCGGTGCCGGCAGACCGAACGCGGGGTTGTCCTCGTCGAGGTCGCCGATGGCGATCATCGTGTGGAAGAAGAGTCCTGCCTTCTCGGCCATGGTCATCGCCGACAGGAGCAGCTCGACGCGCTCCTCGACGGACAGGTCGGCGTTCAGCCACGGGCGTTCGGTCTCGGCAGCCACGGTCACCACTCCTTCGTGCGGGTCTCGCACCAGGATAAACCGAACATCACTCGATATTCACGGTCACCCCTCGGCGGCGACGACCTCGAGCACGGCCTCGCCATAGGCGTCGCGCTTGGTCGCGCCGATGCCGGTGATGCCGTCGAGGTCGGCCATGCTGCCCGGGCGGTGCTCGGCGAGCGCCCGCAGCGTCGCATCGTTGAACACCACGTAGGCCGGCTTGCCGATCTCGCGTGCCACGCCCGCGCGCCACGCCCGCAGCGCTTCGAAGAGGCCGCGGTCGCCGTCGGCGAGCGCGTCGGACGCAGCGGAGGTGCGCCGCCGCGACGCGCCGCCCGATGCGCCGCGACCGAGCACATCCCGCCGCAGTGGCACCGGAGCCTCGCCGCGCAGCACCGCGGCGGCCGGGTCACCCAGCGCGAGGGTGCCGTACTCGCCCTGCGCCACGAGGATGCCGCGCGCGAGCAGCTGGCGCACGACGCTGCGCCAGTCCTGATCGCTGAGGTCGTCTCCGATGCCGTACGTGGCGAGCCGGTCGTGCCCCTGCTGGCGGATGCGGTCGGTCGACGCGCCGCGCAGGATGTCGATGAGATGCCCCGCCCCGAACGCCTGGCCGCGCTCGCGCTGCAGCCGCACCACGGTCGAGAGGAACTTCTGCGACGCCACCAGTCCGTCCCAGGTCTCCGGCGGCGTGAGGCACGTGTCGCAGTTGCCGCACGGCTGCGACTCCTGGCCGAAGTAGCCGAGCAGATTCTGCCTGCGGCATTCGACCGTCTCGCACAGCGCGAGCATCGCGTCGAGATGCTGTCCGAGTCGCATGCGATAGGTGCGGTCGCCGGGCGACTGGTCGATCATGCGCCGCTGCTGCACGACGTCGCCGAGGCCGTACGCCATCCACACGATCGCGGGGTCGCCGTCGCGGCCGGCGCGTCCGGTCTCCTGGTAGTAGCCCTCGACCGACTTCGGGAGGTCGATGTGGGCGACGAACCTCACATCGGGCTTGTCGATGCCCATGCCGAAGGCGATCGTCGCGACCATGACCACGCCGTCCTCGCGCAGGAAGCGCGACTGATTGGCCGACCGCACCGACGCGTCGAGGCCCGCGTGGTACGGCAGCGCGTCGATCCCCTGGCCGGCGAGGTACGCCGCGGTCTGCTCGACCGACTTGCGACTGAGGGCGTAGACGATGCCGGCGGCCCCCTCCGGCTGGGAGCGGATGAAGGTCACGAGCTGGCGGCGCGGGTCGACCTTCGGCTCGATGCGGTACTGGATGTTCGGCCGGTCGAAGCTGGAGACGAAGTGACGGGCCCGCGGAAGCCGCAGGCGCTCGGTGAGCTCGCGATGGGTCGCGGGGGTGGCCGTCGCCGTCAGCGCGATGCGCGGAACGCCCGGGAAGCGCTCGTCGAGGTCGCCGAGGGCCAGATAGTCCGGGCGGAAGTCATGGCCCCACTGACTGACGCAGTGCGCCTCGTCGACCGCGATCACGCTGAGGCGGCCGCGCTGCAGGAAGGCCGTCGTCTGCGGCAGCGACAGGCGCTCCGGGGCGATGTAGAGGAGATCCAGGGCGCCGCGCAGATACGCCTGCTCGACGGCCGACCGCTCGGCCGGGGTCTGCGTGGAGTTCAGGTAGGCCGCAGCCACCCCGTTGGCCACGAGGGCATCCACCTGGTCATGCATGAGGGCGATGAGGGGCGAGACGACCAGGCCCGTTCCCGGCCGCACGAGCGCGGGCACCTGGTAGCAGACGCTCTTGCCGCCGCCGGTGGGCATCAGCACGACCGCGTCGCCGCCGGCGATCACGTGCGAGACGATGTCGGCCTGTTCACCGCGGAACGCGTCGTAGCCGTAGACCTCGTGCAGCACCGCGGCGGGGTCGGCACCGGCGAAGTCCCGGTGCGCGGATGCCGCCACCGTCGCCTCGGGCTCGGGCGGCGGCATCCACTCCTCCTCCGGCGGCGGGGCGAACTCGTCGTCGGGCGGCGGGGCGAAGGCGTCGGGATCCCACGCGGCGTACGGGTCGGCCTGCGGATCACTCACCCGACCAGGGTAGCCGCGGCATCCGACGTCCGCCGAGGCTGTGGACAGCCGCGGGGGGTGCACCCTCCCGCTCGTTCGCAACTCCTCAACCAGGCGTCGGCAACCGGCCGAATCCTCCGATTCGCGGCACCGCGGCGCCGGATCTAAGGAGTTGTGAACGTCGAGCGTTCCGGAGGGCGCGCGGATCAGCCGGGCCAGAGGGAGGCGAGCTTCGCGATGACCGTCGCGTTGCGGTTGGTGCCGACGCCGAGGTGCTTCGCCGCGCCGAGCGGATCCACCACGCCGTCTTCGTACCCGGGTTCGAGGAGGGCGTGCGCGACCCGACCGTGAACCACCATCCGGCCCCGGTCGGACGCCGCGGCGGCCACGGCCTCGAGCTGAGCGGTGTCGAGCTCGTCTTTGAGCAGGTAGACGTAGTGACGCGCCAACCCGGGGTTCTCGGCCGACAGCCTCGCCGTCTCGGCCGCGATCGCGGCGAACTCGGCGACGGAGAAGACGATCGTCGGCACCTCGAATCCCCGGTCGGCCAGGAAGGCGCGCTCGAGCTGCTCCTGGATGCGCGGCCGCGAACGCATCCCCGACCCGAAGCGCACGTTGCCGGTGTTGCCGTGCGTGGCGACCCCCTCGAAGCCGCACGACTCGACGGCGGCGCGCAGCGCGTCCTTCGGGAACTTCCGCGTCGCCCCGAGGTTCACCGCGCGGAGGAACGCCATGTACGTCGTCACTCGTCCACTCTGACACTGCGCTCCCCCGGCCCGCGAGCGGGCACACATCGCGGTCACCTGTCACAGGATGTCGCCACCGGCGCTGTTTCCGGCATCCGGTGACAGGCGAACCGAAACGGGGCAAGGCCCGGGCGGGGTGGGACGGCGGCGCGGGACCCGGGCGGGGCGGAGCGGGACGGGGGGCGGGGCGGGGCGGGACGGGGCTAGAGGCGGAGGACCTCGTCGACGATCACCACGGCCGAACCCGTCTCCTCGGAGGCGGCGAGGTCGACGTGGGCGCGGATGCGCCAGTCGTGGTGGCCGGCGGGGTCGTCGAGGGTCTGCTCGATGCGCCACACCCCCTCAGCGGGCTGCTCGTCGATCGTCACGAGGCGCGGCGACCGCGCCGAGCCGCCGGTGAGCAGCTCGTCGTGCTCGGCGAAGTAGCGGTCGAGCACATCCGGCCAGCCGACCTCGGGGTCGAGCTCGACCAGATTGTCGTCGCGCTGCAGCGCCGCCAGCTGCACGCGGCGGAAGAGCTCGTTGCGCACCAGCACCACGAACGCGCGACGATTGTCCAGCACCGACGGGGGCGCGGGCGGCACGACGGGCGCCTCCGGATCGGCGGCGGGGTTCACCAGCGCCTCCCACTCGTCGACGAGGCTCGAATCGACCTGTCGCACGAGTTCGCCGAGCCACTCGATGACGTCGAGCAGCGCGTCGGTGCGGGCATCCATCGGCACCGTCTGGGTGATGGCCCGGTAGGCGTCGCTGAGGTAGCGCAGCACGAGACCCTCGCTGCGGCCCAGCTGATAGAGCGAGACGAACTCGCCGAACGACAGCGCGCGCTCGAACATGTCGCGCACGACCGACTTGGGGGCGAGCTCGAAATCGCGCACCCAGGGCTGGCTCGACGCGAACGTCTCGAACGCCTCGCCCAGCAGCTCGGCGAGCGGCTTCGGGTACGTGACCTCCTCGAGCAGCTCCATGCGCTCCTCGTACTCGATCCCCTCGGCCTTCATCGCGCCGACCGCCTCGCCGCGCGCCTTGTACTCCTGCTGCGACAGGATCGCCCGCGGATCGTCGAGCGTCGCCTCGATGACGCTCACGACGTCGAGGGCGTAGTGCCCCGTGCCGGCCGCGCCCGGTGCGTCGTCCGGGTCGAGAAGGCCGATCGCGGCGAGTGCGAAGGGCGACAGGGGCTGGTTGAGGGCGAAGTTCGGCTGCAGATCGACGGTGAGCCGGATGCGCGGTGCGGCGGCATCCTCGCGGTCGACCTGCACGATGCCGGCCGCCACGAGGGTGCGGAAGATCGCGAGGGCGCGCCGCGCGAGAGCGTAGCGACGGGCCGGCGCCTCGTGGTTGTCGAAGACGAGCGAGCGGATGTTCCCGAACACGTCGCCGCCGCGCCCGATCACATTGATGAGCATCGCCGCCGTCAGCTGCAGGTGCGAGGTGAGCGGCTCCGGCTCGGCTTCGACCAGCCTCTCGAAAGACCCGAGGCCCCAGTTGACGACCCCGGTCGGCGCCTTCTTGCGCACGATCTTCTTGCGCTTGGCGGGGTCGTCCCCGGCCTTGCGCAGCGCCGCCTCGTTCTCGATCTCCCAGTCGGGGGCCATCACCACGACGTTGCCGTAGGGGTCGTAGCCCGCGCGCCCCGCGCGCCCGGCGACCTGGTGGAACTCCCGCGCGCTGAGCTGACGCATCTTGGTGCCGTCGAACTTCGCCAGCGCCGTGATGACCACGGTGCGGATCGGCACGTTGATGCCGACGCCGAGCGTGTCGGTGCCGCAGATGACGCGCAGCAGTCCGCGCTGGGCGAGCGTCTCGACCAGGCGTCGGTAACGCGGCAGCATGCCGGCGTGGTGCACGCCGATGCCGGCGCGCACGAGCCGCGACAGGGTCTTGCCGAACCCCGTCGTGAAGCGGAACCCTCCGATGGCGTCGGCGATCGCATCCCGCTGCTCGCGCGTGATGACCTTCACGCTCGACAGCGCCTGCGCACGCTCGACCGCGGCCGCCTGCGAGAAGTGCACGATGTAGATCGGGGCCTCGCGCTCGTCGAGGAGCCTCGTGACGAGCTCGTGGGCGGGGACGCGCTCATAGGAGTAGTGCAGCGGCACCGGCCGCACGGCTCCGGTCACCCGCGCGACCGGGCGCCCGGTGCGCCGCTCCAGGTCGGCGGCGAGGTCGGTGACGTCGCCGAGGGTGGCCGACATGAGAAGGAACTGCGCGCGGGGGAGCAGCAGCAGCGGGATCTGCCACGCCCAGCCGCGGTCGGGATCGCCGTAGTAGTGGAACTCGTCCATCACGACCTGGTCGATGTCGGCGTCCGCGCCCTCGCGCAGCGCGAGGTTCGCGAGGATCTCCGCCGTGCAGCAGATGATCGGCGCGTCGGGGTTGACCGACGAGTCGCCGGTGACCATGCCGACGTTCCCGGCGCCGAAGACCTCCACGAGCGCGAAGAACTTCTCGCTCACGAGCGCCTTGATGGGCGCGGTGTAGAACGTCACGCCCCCGCGCGCGAGGGCGGCCGCGTGCGCGGCGATCGCGACGAGCGACTTGCCCGTGCCGGTGGGGGTCGACAGGATCACGTTCGACCCGGCGGCGAGTTCGATGACCGCCTCGTCCTGCGCCGGGTAGAGGCGGATGCCGCGGGCTTCCGCCCACGAGACGAAGCCGTCGTAGACGGTGTCCTCATCGGCGCCGACGGGAACGAGCTCGAGCAGCGACGACATTCCCCCACTCTTTCACGGGTGGATCTCGACCCTCGCGGAATCGCGTGCACCGGACGTACGTTTGTCCCAGCGACGGAAGGAACCCCCGTGACCGACACCTCCGAGACCCCGCGCATCACCCGAAACGACGCCGCATCCCGCTACGAGATCCACGTGGGCGACGTGCTCGCCGGATTCACCCGCTGGGAGGCCGACGACCGCGGTCGCCTGCAGATGGTTCACACCGAGGTCGACCCCGCGTTCAAGGGACGCGGCCTCGCGTCGATCCTCGTCGCCGACGCGCTCGCGGACATCGCCGCCCGCGACGAGACGATCGTGCCCCGGTGCCCGTTCGTGACCAAGTACCTCGGCGAGAACACCGTCGAGGGGCTGTCGGTCGATTGGCCGCACGGCGCGCCCGGCGCCTGAGAAGACCATGACGCGTCTGGACGATGCCGGCGAGGTCGTCGCCGAGAGCGCCGCGGAGTGCGACGGGCCGCGCGCCGTCGTGATGACCTCGCGCGAGGTGCCGCTGGGCGGGGTCCGCGCGATGGCCGTCTTCCGGGCGCTGCCGCAGCGGGAACTGCCACTGGTCGGCGCCTGGTGCTTCCTCGACCGCTTCGGGCCGCAGCGCACGCGGATGCGCGTCGAGCCGCATCCGCACATCGGGCTTCAGACCGTGACGTGGCCGTTCGTCGGAGAGGTGCGCCACCGCGACACCGTCGGCAGCGACGTGATGGTGCGTCGCGGCGCCTTGAACCTCATGACCAGCGGCGCCGGCATCGCCCATTCGGAGTACTCGCACGGCGACGACGCCGTCGACCTCGATGCCCTGCAGCTGTGGGTCGCCCTCCCCGAGTCGCGTCGCCACGGTGCTCCCGCGTTCGAGCGTCACGAGGATCTGCCGACGCTGCCGCTGGCGGCCGAGACCGGAGACGACGGCGAGGCGACGGTCGTGCTCGGACGCCTCGGCGATGTCGCCTCGCCCGCATCCGTCTACACGCCGATCGTCGGCGCCGAACTGCATATCCCCGCCGGGGCGACCGTGCGCATCCCCCTCGAGGCGGCGTGGGAGCACGCGCTCATCGCGGTCGACGGCGACGCGAGCGTGCACGTCTCCCCCGCGCGCATCGACGGTGCCGACACGGTCGCGCTCGACGACAAGCGGATGCTCTACCTCGGCACCCGGCGCGATCACGTGCGCGTCGCCTCTGCGGCGGGGGCGCGGCTGTTCCTCATCGGGGGTGCCCCGTTCGAGGACGAGATCGTCATGTGGTGGAACTTCGTCGGCCGCAGTCATGACGAGATCGTCGAGGCCCGCGATGCGTGGGAGGCCCACGGCGAGCGCTTCGGCGAGGTCGTCGGCCACGGCGACGAGCGCATCCCCGCCCCGCCGCTGCCGAAGGTGCGGCTCACCCGCCGCCGCCGGCGCCTCTGACCTCCGGAGACGACGAAGCGCCCGGACCACGCTCGGCCCGGACGCTTCGTCGACAGCGTCAGCGGAGCACGAGGAAGCCGCTCACCCCGACCGAGCGGGCGACGGTGTCGCTGCCGGTGTACGTGGCGATCACGACCTTGATGCCCTTCTTCTGCTTCGGCAGGTCGAAGCTGACGGCACCGTCGGCGAGCGTGCCGGTCAGCTTCGTGGAACCGACCCACACCTCCACCGTGCCGTCGGCGACCGACCCGTCATCGACCGTGACCTCCACCGTCACGGTGTAGTCGTGCTTCGACGTGCCGATGTAGCGGTTCATCGACACCTCGGTGTCGGAGCCCACCTTCACGAACACCTCGTTGCTGAGCGCGGTGCCCGCGTTGGCGTTACCCTCGGCGGTGGCCGTCACCCGCGCCGACAGCGCCGTGCCGACGTCGTCGCGCGTCACCGTGTAGGTCGTGGATGTCGCCCCCTCGATCGCCGTGCCGTCTCGCAGCCACTGGTACGTCAGCTCGACGTCGGCGGGGTCCCACTCGCCCGGCGTCACCTCGAGGGTGCGTCCGACCTTCGCGGTACCCGTGATCTCGGGCGCCGTGACGGCCTCCGGGGCGGCCGCCCCGGCATCCACCGACACGATCGTGCGCACCTGCGACTCGCCGTACTGCACCACGCCGAGGTACGACGTCTCAGCCTGCAGTCCCGTCCACGACAGTGCGTACGTCGCCTGCTCGCCGCGGGTCACCGGCAGCGGGTTCGGTGTCGCGGTGAGCGAACCCTCGCCCTCCGGAGTGACCAGCGCCTGTGTGAGGTCCCACGTGAGGGGCTGGGTGATCGAGTACATGTTGGCCACGATCAGGTACGTTCCGGCGGTGGGCGCGATGAGGCTGACCTGCTCGTCGGCCGACGCGGTCGCCGAGACGAACTGCTCGTAGTAGCGGGTGTCCTCCCGACTGACCACGCGGTACACGATGAGGTCGAGGTCGCTCCCGGCGTCGTCGGACGAGTCGAGCGTCCACTGGGCGAGGGATGTGCCCTCGGCCACATCCGCGAACCAGAACACGTTGCCGTCGGCGTCGCCGGAGTTCTCGTCTCCGGTGTGGCCCTCGACCGGGTTGGCCGGGTCGGTGAGCAGCTCGACCGGAGCAAGGCCGGACAGGTTCAGCGGCAGCTCGCCGGAGACGCCCGAGTCGATGGTGACCTCGGTGGATCCGGCGATGCCCGTGCCGGAGACCTCGGCGGGGGCATCGGCGGTGACCGGACGCACGGCCAGCGGCGAGCGCGCCGTCGTGCCGTCATCGCCGGTCCACGTCATGAAGCCCGTCGCCCACTGCTCCACCGGAGCGTCAGCGTTGCTGATCGTCACCTCGAACGACTGCTGCTCGCCGGCGGCGCCGAAGGTGAGGCTCGCGGGCGAGACCGACACGTCGACCCCGGGGATCGAGGCCTCGACGGTGTAGGTGCCCGGACGCGTGGCCGTGAGCGTGCGGGTGACCGTCTGCTCCTTGGACAGCGTCCCGATCGCGAGCGACGCGAGATTCAAGTCGCTCGGGTCGATCGGATCGATGCCGCCGAAGTCCCAGTTGCCGGTGCCCTCGACGAAGCCCGCCCAGTCGACCGGGCCGTTCAGGTAGAGCACGCCCGGGTCGAGGAAGTCGGTCGGTTCCACCTGACCGGCGCCCTGCGCGAAGGGATCGAGGTTAGCCGAGCCGTCGGCGTTCACGGTGTTCGACGCCGTGGTCATCATCGCCGACTTGACCTCGTCGGGTGTCGCACCGGGGTTGGCGGTCAGGTAGAGCGCGGCGAGGCCGGCCACGTGCGGGGCGGCCATCGACGTTCCCGAGAGGATGCCGAAGGTCGGGTCCTCGGTCGCACCGTTCTGGGTGGCGGCGAGGATCGCCACACCGGGGGCCGCGATGTCGGGCTTGATGACGTCGCTGCCGTCGGCGAGCATCGGTCCGCGGCTCGAGAATCCTGCGATCTGCGGCACCGGCGTCTCCTCGCCCGTGGTGTTCTCCCCGATGAGAGTGGCCTCGGCGTCGGGGGTGTTGCGCACGTAGTCCAGCAGCGGCTCCCGCACGGTGTCGGGCAGGTGCACCGTGGGCACGGAATGGAAGTCGTTGTCGAGGGATGCCGGCGTGACGTTCACCAGGATCGATCCGACACCGCCCGCCTCGGCGACCGCCTGCGACTTCTCGACGCGGGCGATGACGCCGCGGTCGCACACCACGATGGCGCCGGCGGCCGCTTCGGGGTCGAGAGAGTCGAGGTAGCACAGCGCCGCGTCGGCGGCGGAGACCCCCTCCGCCGGGATGTCTCCGGCGTAGACGACGGGGGCGGTGAGCGACTCGCCGAAGGGCACCGTCACCGACGCGCCGGCTTCGAGGAAGCCGTTGGGCAGCGAGACCGTGCCCTCCCAGGTCGGGATGGTCGACGCGGCGACCGTCGTGTACCAGGGGGCGGCGTGGTCGGCGGTCGACGCGTCGGGACCGGAGTTTCCGGCGCTCGCCGAGACGAACACCCCGGCGACGGCGGCGTTGAAGAACACCTGGTCGTCGGGTGACCACGTCGTGGTGGCCGCGCCACCTCCGATGGAGTAGTTGATGACGTCGACGCCGTCGTTCACGGCGGTGTCGATCGCGTCGAGCAGGTCGCTCAGCGCACAGATGTCGTCGGTCGTGACCAGCGGGTCGGGCCCGACGTAGCACGCCTTGTACGCCGCGACCTTCGCGGCCGGCGCGACACCCGAGACGGCACCGAAGTCGATGCCCTCGATCGAGGCGTCGACGCCGGCGTTGCCGGCGGCGGTGCTCGCCGTGTGCGACCCGTGGCCGTCGCCGTCGCGCGGCGACAGGTAGTCGGAGCCGAAGTCGAATCCGGCGCTCGCGGCACCGGTGGAGAAGTACTGCGCACCGATGAGTTTCGTGGAGTAGTCCTCGACGCCCCAGTCCTGACCGGTCACCCGCGTGGCGCGGAACTCGTCGCCGTTGGCCTTGGCGAACACGACGTCGTCGCCGTCGAGGTAGGGCTCGTCGCCCGGTGTCGCGCTCAGCGGCTCACCCGCGAACGACGGGTGCTCCGGGGCGATGCCGGTGTCGACGACACCGACCACGACGCCTTCGCCGGCGGCATCCGTTCCCCCGAGCGACTCCCACACGCCACCGGCCCCCTCGAGACCGAGGAACTCCGTCGACGGCACCGCGACGGGGTGGCGGATCTCGTCCGGATACACCCCGACGACGCCCTTGGCACCGGCGACCTTCGCGGCCTCCTGCGGCGACATCTTGGCGCTGAACCCGTTGAGGGTGATCTGGTAGGTCGCTTCGGGGCTGACGCCGGTCTCGGCCGCGACATCCTGCTGCCGCTCCTGCAGGTAGCCGGCGTACTCCTTCACCTCGGCCGACTGCGTGTCGAGCTTCTCGCCGTCTGCGGGCGTGGTGGCGCGCAGTCCCGGCTCGCCCCCGTCATAGGTGGCGACGGGATCCTCTTCGAGCAGCACGATGTAGGTGCCGGTCGGCGAGTCGATCGGGGTGGGCGGACTCACCTCCTCCGATCCGGTCGCGCCGAAGGCGGTCGTGACGGTGGTTCCGGTGAGAAGGGCGGCGACGGTGATGACCGCGGCCGCTCTCAGGGTGTTTCGGCTCATGCAGTGAGCTCCCAACGGGGAAGGGATGGGAAGGACTGCGCGGCATCGTCGGCGCGCAGTGCGCACAAACGTAACTCACAGTTCCCTCCCAGGGAACGGTCGTCGCGTGAGAAACCGATGAGAGGAGAGGTCTACGCTGGGCATGTGTCCCCCCGATCCGGCATCTCGACGAGCGTTCTGCTCACCTGCGCCGCGATCGGCGTCGCGACCGGTGCCGTCTCGGCCGGCGCCGGAGCGGTCAGCGGACTCGTGTCGGCCGCCGTGCCGGTGCTCTACGGACTCGTCCTCGGCGTGCACGTGCTGCCCGGCGTGATCGCCCAGGTGCTGCTGCGGATGCCCTGGGTCGCGCTGATCTCCCACGTGCTCGCCGCCCTCGTCGCAAGCGCGTTCGTGCCGCCATGGATCGGGCGCTACATCGGCACCGCGATCCTCATCGGGGGGCTGCAGGAGCTCATCGCCGCGATCGGGCGGTACCGCCACTGGGAGAGGTGGCGCTACTTCGTCTCGGCCGTCATCGTCGGCGTCGTGCTCGCCGTGCCGATCGCGCTGGTCGCCGACCTCGGCCGTTTCGCCCCGTGGGCCCAGGTGGTCTACATCGCGATGTTCATCGTCGGCCCGGTCGCCTGGACGGCCGTTGCCGTCGCGATCGGCGAGGCCCTCCGCCGCGCCGGCGTCGGCCGCACCGCCCGCCGCCGCTGACGCCCCCCTCCCTTCCCTCGCCCCGCGCATCCGCACCCTCACTCGCCAGCCGGCCCCGCGCATCCGCACCCCGGGAGGTCGGAGAATCGGCCCGATGTCGGAGAATCTGCCCGAAATCCTCCGACACCGGCGTGATTCTCCGACGTCGGCGGGGGCGGCCGGCCGGGCGCCGCGAGGTCCGATAGCGTCCGAGGGTGATCGCCGTGCTCGTCGTGCTCGTGGCCCTGGCCGTGTGGAGCGCGCTGTCGGGGCCGCTGCAGAAGCGCGGCGTGACGGCGGCTCTGTTCCTGGCTGCCGCCGGGGTCGTCACCGGGCTCACCCTGCCCTCGGCCTTCGATCTGGACATCGATCCGTCCGGGGCCGAACGCGTCGCCGAGATCGCGCTCGTGCTGCTGCTGTTCAGCGACGCGATGCGCATCGACCTGCGGGCGCTGCGCCGCCAGCTCGAGTGGCCGAGCCGCCTGCTCCTGGTCGGCCTGCCGCTGACCGTGCTCGCCGGCATCGGCGTGGGCCTCGCGCTCTTCCCGCAGATCGCGGTGATCTCGGTGGTCATGATCGCCGTGATGCTGGCGCCGACGGATGCCGCGCTCGGCCAGCGCGTGGTGGAGGACAGCGCAGTCCCGCCCCGGGTGCGTCAGGCACTCGACGTGGAGAGCGGACTGAACGACGGGATCGCCGTGCCCCTGTTCCTCGTCGCGGTGTCGGTGGCCAACGCCGAGCTGGAGTCGAGCATCCCGTCCGCCGTCGCGGTGAGCATCGCCGAGCAGATCGGATGGGGACTTCTCGCGGGCGTGATCGCGGGCGTCGCGGGCGGGGCGCTGTTCCGCCTCGCCTCGGCCAAGGGGTGGATCGACGGCCGGTGGCGGCAGATCCTGCCGCTGGTCGCCGCCATCCTCGCGCTCGCGATCGCCGAAGCGCTCGGGGGCAGCGGCTTCATCGCGGCGTTCGTGGGCGGCCTCACCTTCGGGCGCATCGTCGGATCGCCCCGCACCGAGGTCGGCGTGTTCACCGAGAGCGCCGGCGACCTCCTCGCCGCGGCGACCTGGGTGATCTTCGGAGCCGTCGCGGTCACACTGGCGCTCCCGTTGATCACCTGGCAGGTGGCGCTGTACGCGGTGCTCAGTCTGACGGTCGTGCGGATGCTGCCGGTCGCCCTCGCGCTCGCCGGCCGGCATGTCGGACTGCCCACGGTGGCCTTCATCGGCTGGTTCGGACCCCGCGGGCTCGCCTCGCTCGTGTTCCTCCTCATCGCGATCGGCGAGGGGGTCCCCGACGACGAGGTCGTCATCCCGACGATCGTGACCACGATCGCGCTCAGCATCACCCTTCACGCCCTCACGTCGGTGCCGTTCATCCGCCGGTATCACCGCTGGGCGCGGCAGCGCGCATCCACCGACCCGCTCGCGGCGGAGTCGGTGCCCACTCGCGTGCCACGCCGCCGCCACGACCACCCCACCCCCTGACCTGCCCCTCCCTCACGCCGCCCGGCACCTGCATCCAGCCCCAGCCCGCACCCGACCCGCACCCCACCCGGCCACCTGCATCCAGCCCCGCCGATGTCGGAGAATCGCGCCGATGTCGGAGGATTCGGGCAGATCTCTCCGACATCGGGCCGAATCTCCGACGTCGGGAACGCGCGACGGCCGCTCGCGCGCGACGGCCGCTCGCGCGGGACGGGCCGCTCGCGCGAGCCAGCCCGGCCGGCACCCAGCGGGATGGGATGAGGGTGAGCTAAGTTAGGAAGACCTCACTTCGCCGTGCAGCGGTCGAAGACGTCCCGAATCCCGAAGGGGATGCCCGTGGTCCGTGCCGACAGCGACCGGTCCGCCGCGCCGGCGGTCCGACAGGTCGTCGGCCAGCCGCTCGCGCACCTGGACGAGGTCGCGATCACGCACGACGAGGCGCGCGTCGCGACGCCGGCGTCGGTCACGTTCGACGTGTCCCCGGGCGAGGTCGTGCTGCTGCTCGGTCCGAGCGGGTCGGGAAAGTCGACCCTCGCGCTGGCGCTGAACGGCCTCATCCCGCACGCGCTGCCGGCAAGCGTCGACGGCACCGTGCGCATCGAGGGGGTCGACACCTCCGCGACCACGGTGGCCGCGCTCAGCACGCGGGTGGGCATGGTGTTCCAGGACCCGGATGCGCAGCTGGTCACCGGAACACTCCTCGACGAGGTGGCGTTCGGACCCGAGAACCTGAAGCTCCCGGTCGCCGAGGTGCTCGCCCGCGCGGAGGCGGCCCTGCGCCGCGTCGGCCTGTGGGACCGGCGCCGGGAGAACCCCGACCGGCTCTCCGGCGGCGGACGTCAGCGCCTGGCGATCGCGTGCGCGCTGGCGATGGGCTCGCCGCTGCTCGTGCTCGACGAACCCACCGCGAACCTCGATCCGCGCGGCATCGACGAGGTCTACGCGGCCCTCGGCGACCTCGTCGCGGCCGGCGACCGGGCGATCGTGCTGGTCGAGCACAACCTCGACGCCGCCATCGGCTTCGTCGATCGCGTCGTGGTGCTGGATGCGGCAGGGCGCCTCCTCGCTGACGGTCACGTCGACGACGTGCTGCGCCGCCGCGCCGACGAGCTGCACCGCCTCGGGGTGTGGCTCCCCCATTCCGCGCTCGCGGCGCTGCGCCTGCGCCGCGCGGGCTACGCGCTCGCCCCCCTTCCCCTGACGCCCGCGGAACTTCGCGATGCCCTCGAGGCGACCCCGCCGGTCGCCGCGCCGCGCGAGGCATCCGCTCCCGCCGCGACGCGCGCCACGGGGGATCCGGTGGTGCGCGTGCGCGGCCTCGAGGTGCGACGCGGCCGCACCGACGTGCTCCACGGCGTCGACCTGGAGGTGCGACGCGGCGAGTTCGTCGCGATCGTCGGCGCGAACGGCGCCGGCAAGACCACGCTCGTGCAGGCGATCGCCGGCGTCATCCGCCCGCCCCGCCGATCGGTGAGCGTCGACGGCGCCGACATCGCGCGCGTCGACCCGCGGCGGCTGTCCTCCCGGATCGGGTTCGTGTTCCAGAACCCCGAGCACCAGTTCATCGCCCACACCGTCTACGACGAGCTCGCGCACGGCCTGCGCCGAACGGGCGTGGACGAAGCGGCGGTTCGGGAACGCGTCGACGAGATGCTCGCCCGGTTCGGATTGAGCGAGCGAGCGGATGCGCATCCGTTCCTGCTCTCGGGCGGACAGAAGCGGCGCCTGTCGGTGGGCACGGCGCTCATCGGCGGTGCCCCCGTGCTCGCCCTCGACGAGCCCACCTTCGGCCAGGACCGCGCCCGTGCGGACGAGCTGCTGCGCCTGCTCGCCGAGCTGCGCGCGGACGGCACGACGATCCTCGTCGTGACGCACGACATGCAGCTGGTCGCTGAGCACGCCGAACGGATGGTCGTCGTCGACGCCGGCCGCATCGCCGCCGACGGCGCCACCGCCGACGTGTTCGCCGACGACGCGCTCCTCGAGCGCACCGGGCTCCGGATGCCGCCGCTGCGTCGCGCCCTCCACGGCCTCGCGTCGCACCCGGACCTCGCCGGGGTGGCCCGGCTTGCCGACCTGCCCGGGGGTGAGAGGTGACCGAGCCGCTCACGATCCCGCAGGCGCAGACCGGTGCGGTGCAGGTCGACCCGTACGCCGCGCTTCGCCCCGCGTCGCCGGTGCGGTTCCTCTACGGCATCAATCCGCTCGCGAAGCTCCTGGCACCCGTGCCGGCGATGGTGCTGCTCGTCTTCGTGCGCGATCTCGCCACCCCGCTGGCGTTCGTGGCCCTCACCGCGATCGTGTTGCTGATCGGCGTGCGGTTCACGCGGCGGCTGGTCGCACTCCTCGTGCTCGTTCCGGTCGCGGCGCTCGTGATGGGCGTCGGGTTCGCGATCTGGACCGACGCGTCGGGCGTGGATCAGAGCGTGGTCCTGTGGCAGATCGGCGGCTGGACGATGTACGGCGGCGCGATGCTGGTGGGACTGGCCACCGGCGCCCGGGTCGCCGCGATCGTTTCCCTCGCGCTGATCGTCGGCCTCTCGACGACGGGCCCGGATCTCGTGCGTGCGGGCGTGCAGCAGCTCCGGGTGCCGTATCGCATCGGATACACCGCGCTGGCCGCGTTCCGCTTCGTGCCGCGGTTCGGCTACGAACTGGAGATCATACGCCAGGCGCATCGCGTGCGGGGCAGCCACGGCGGCCGCGGGCCGATCGCCGCCGTGCACCGCTGGGCGGGCTACATCGTGCCGCTTCTGGCGGGGGCCATCCGGCACGCCGAGCGGGTCGCTCTGGCGATGGATGCCCGCGCCTTCGGCGCGTATCCGGATCGCACCGAGCGGCATCTCGTGCCGTTCCGCGCCCGCGACATCGTCTTCGTGCTCGCCTTCCTCGCGGTGTCCACCGCCGTGTTCGCCACCACCTCGCCCTGGACGCTCGCCTGAGCGCCCCGACCGAACGGAGCATTCCATGGCCCGCGCCGGCCGCCTCGTCAAGCCCGCCTCGCAGGACCTCATCCGCCTCACCGTGCTGCGCACCGCGCGGCTCTCGCCGCACTGGGTGCGCGTGACGCTCGGTGGTGCCGAGATCGACCGGTTCACGCCGATGGGCTACGACCAGTGGTTCCGCATCTTCCTGCCGCTCGGCGGCAACGACGGCCTGGAGCGCATCCCCGCCAAGGCCAACAAGCTGTTCGGGTATCTGCGTTACCTGCGGATTCCCGACGGTATGCGCCCGGTCATGCGCAACTACACCGTGCGCGCCTATCGTGCGGCGACCGCGACGGCAGGCGCCGAGATCGACGTCGACTTCGTGCTGCACGGCTCGGCGGCCGACGGCACCGCCGGACCCGCTTCACGGTGGGCGGAGACCTGCGAGCCGGGCGAGAGCGTGGTGATCATCGACGAGGGCCTCGCCTTCAACCCCGAGCGCGGCACGGAGCGCGTGCTGCTGGCCGCCGACGAGACGGGGCTTCCCGCCGTCGCCGGCGTGTGCGCGTCGTTGCCCGCCCACGCGACCGGGATCGCGCTCATCGAGATCCCGGGCGAGGACGATGCGCTGTCGTTCCCGCATCCGGCCGGCATAGACGTGCGGTGGATCGTGCGCGAGGGCGACGAGAAGCCGGGCACCCTCGCCCTGTCGGCCCTGCGCACGCTGCCCGAGAGCGACCTCGCTGCGCCGTTCCACGCATACGTCGTCGGCGAGCAGGCGCTGCCGACCGATGCGCGCCGGCATCTGGTCGGTGACCGCGGCCTCGACAAGGATCTCGTGAGCTTCTGCGGATACTGGCGCGTCGGCGCATCCTCACCCACCCCCAAGGCGCAGCTCGCGTCGGCAGCGGAAGCGCACGAATGAGCCGCGTCTCGACCGTCTACCTGCTCACCTGCGCGGCGATCGGGGTCGCCGGCGGCGTGCTGCTGTGGGGTGCCGGATGGATCTCGAGCGCCGTCTTCGCCGTGGCGCCCTTCTTCTCGGTGGCCGGCGCCGGGCTGTGGCTGCTGCCGGCGGCGGTCGGCATGCGCCTGCTCGAGCGCCCGGGAACCGCGATCCTGGTCGGGCTGCTGTCGGGGCTCGTCGCCTTCCCGTTCCTCGGCGCGAGCCTGTGGTGGGCGTTCTTCATCGAGCTGCCGTTCCTCGCCGTGCTCTACCGATCCTGGAAGACGTGGCAGTACCTCGCCGGCGCGGTCGTCGTCGGCATCGTGTACCCGCTGCTGTCCTGGGCGTCGTTCGACCTCGGGTCGCTGGCACCGGGCCTGCAGATCGCGTTCTTCGCCCTGACGATGGCCTCGTGTCTGATCGGCGCGGGCCTGGGGGTCGTCATCGGCGACCGCCTGCGCAAGGCGGGAGTCGCGAAGCTCGCGCGCCGGCGCGGCCTGGCATCGCGCGGCATGGGCCGCGGCGCGGGTCCCGCCGGGCAGCACTGAGACGTCGCAAGCGGGTTCATTCGCCGTCGAGGTAGACGCCCAGCCGATCCTCGTCAAGCACGAACTGCAGGGCGACACCGTCGGGGAACCGTGCGGCGAGCTCCTCCGGCGCGTTCGAATCGAGGGGGACCTCGACGGTCGCCGGGAACACGCCGACGCGGCACCCCGAGTACACCGGCCCCTCGAAGGAGTACGACCCGCCGTCGGCCTCGTCGTCGGCGGGGATCTGGTCGTCGCGCACGATCATCAGGCACTCGCCGGTCCCGCTGCTCCATCCCATGCCGCTCGCCGTCTCGAACGCCGTCAGTCCGGAGAACTCGAACACCGCCGAACTCGGCCCCGCGCCCATCCAACCGGCGGGCAGTGCGACGTCGGCCGGTTCGAGATCGTCGATCTGCGGGGCTCCGGATGAGACCGGCACCGGAGTGATCGCGACCGCTCCGTAGGTGATCGCCGCCGACGCGCTCCCGGCGATGAGAACGGATGCCGCCCAGATCAGGCGATCCCGGCGCGGCGTTCGCGGTCGACGCCGGTCGCGCCGTGTGCGTGCCCGCTGCTCCGGTTCCGACGCCTCGGAGAGCTCGCCCCGGTCATCGGCCGCTCCCGTCGACGGCGGTACGACGGCGGCCGCGGTCTCCGCACCGCGGGACACGGCGGCATCCCGCTCAGGCACGGGTTCAGAATCGATCTCGGACTCATGCATCGGCGAGGAACTCGCGTGAAGCTCCTCGAGCTCCTGCAGCCGGGCGAGTGCGACCGGATCATCGTGGATGTCGGCGGCGTGCCCGTAGGCTCGCGCGCGGAGGCGGTGCAGCTCGCCACGGGTATCGCTGTCCATCGCGGGAATCGTCTCATGTTCCGCCCATCGCCCGTCGGCACGGTGACCGGTCGATCAGAAACCTCCGGATGGAGGTTTTTCTGTTATCCTCATCGTCGTCACCGTCGTCGACACCGCCCGGTGACGGAAAGGACGGTCACCGTGGCCCTGCCGCTCGCCTCGATTCAGCTCTATACGCTCGCCGAGCAGTTCTCCGCCGACATGGGAGGCTCGCTCGACCGGTTGGCCGCCCTCGGACTGCGGAACGTCGAGGCTTTCGACTTCGTGCGCCGACCCGCTGAGGTCCGCGCCGCCCTCGACGCGTCGGGGCTCGCCTCTCCCACGGGTCACGCTCCGCTGCTGTCCGACGAGCTCTGGACGCCGGACGGCTCGATCCCGACTCCCGCACCCGAGGTGGTCTTCGAAGCGGCAGCCACGATCGGCGTGAAGACCGTCATCGACCCGTTCGTCGCCGCTGACCGCTGGCGCACCCGCGACGGCGTCACCGACATCGCCGACCGCCTCAACGCTCTCGCCGACACCGCCGCGGGATTCGGCCTCTCGGTCGGCTACCACAACCACGCACAGGAGTTCGTGGCAGACATCGACGGGCAGAGCGCCTACGAGTACTTCGTCGCACAGACCGACCCCCGGGTCGCGCTCGAACTCGATCTGTTCTGGGCCCTCACCGGCGGGCAGGACATCGTCTCGCTCGTCGACCGCCTCGGCGAGCGCCTCGTCGCGGTGCACGTGAAGGACGGCGTCGTCCCCGCATCCAACCCCTGGGCGCCCGGCGCGCCGGAGTTCGCGTCGTCAAGCCTGGATCAGCGTCACGCCGGCACGGCCGACGTTCCCCTCGCCGACGCGCTGCGCGCCGCGCACGGCCTGGAGTACGCCGTCATCGAGTACGACCACGCACCCGGCGACGTGTTCGACGACATCGCCGCCAGCCTCGCGTTCCTCACCGAGGGCGGGTTCGTCCGATGAGCGCGGTCGGCATCGGCATCATCGGGGTCGGCGTCATCAGCGACACCTACCTCGAGAATCTGGGCGCCTTCCCCGACACCGAGGTGCTGATCCTCGGCGACCTGGATCTCGAGCGCGCCCGCGCGCAGGCCGAGAAGTACGGCATCCCGGGGCACGGGAGCGCCGAAGACGTGCTCGCGCATCGCGGCGTGGACCTCGTGGTGAACCTCACGATCCCCGCCGTACACGTCGACATCTCCCGCGCCGCCGTGGCTGCCGGCAAGCATGTCTGGTCCGAGAAGCCGCTGGGGCTGGACCGGGAGGCCGCCGCGCTGCTGCTGCAGGAGGCCGAGGCCGCGGGCGTGCGCGTGGGGTCGGCCCCCGACACCCTGCTCGGCCCGGGATTCCAGGCCGCTCGCCGCGCCATCGAGGAGGGCCTGATCGGTCGGCCGCTCTTCGCCCAGACCGCCTTCCAGACGCAGGGCCCCGACCTGTGGCATCCGAACCCGGGCTTCCTGTTCGCCCACGGCGCGGGCCCGCTGCTCGACATGGGTCCCTACTACTTCTCGGCCCTGGTGAGCCTGTTCGGCTCCGTCGACCGGGTCTCGGCCGTCGGCACGAAGGCCCGTGCGGAGCGCGAGATCCACACCGGACCGCGCGCGGGCGAGCGATTCCCCGTCGAGGTGCCCTCGACGATTCAGATCGCGACCGCGTTCGCGTCGGGACAGCAGGCGCAGAGCCTGCTGAGCTTCGACTCCGCCCTCGAGCGTCACGGCGTCGTCGAGATCCACGGCACCGAGGGCTCGATCGTCCTTCCCGACCCGAACCGGTTCGAGGGGCGCATCGCGTACGTCGAGCCCCTCGGTGTGCTGCGCGACGGGATGAAGACGGAACAGGAGTGGATCGACATCCCCCACCCCGATCTCACCGTCGGACGCGGCCTCGGGGCGCTGGACATGGTGCGCGCCATCGCCGCGGGCCGCCCCCACGTGGCCTCGGGAGAGCTCGGCTTGCACGTGCTGGATGTGCTGCTGTCGGCTCAGGAGTCCGCGGAGTCGGGCGTGACCGAGGCGGTCTCCAGCTCGGTCGCGCCCGTTCCGCTGCTTTCGGACGACTTCGACCCGTTCGTCGCGACCCTCTGAGGCGACCGCTCAGGCGCCGCGCGGCGACAGGAGCGTGTCGAGCATCGCCAGCGCGCCCTCGTGATCCACGTCGGGGTCGAGGAGCCACTGCACCTGCAGGCCGTCCGATGCGGCGATCACGAGGGCCGCGACGAGGGCGGGATCGACATCGGGGCGGATGACGCCGTCGTCCTGCAGACGCGACACCCGCAGCGCCATCTCGCGGCGCAGTCGCGCGAATCGTGTGGTGATGAACTCCTGCGGAGCGGGGTGCCCGTCTTCGAGCGCCGCCGCGACCAGCGACGAGTACAGCTGCACGAGGCCGGGAATGCTCCGGTTCTGCTGCGCGGAGCGGCGCATGGTCGCGGCGGGCGTCGACTCCTCGGCGGGCTCATCGTGCGCGTCGGAGCGGCGTCCCGACTCCACGTACACCGCCACCAGGAGCTCGTCGAGCGAACCGAAGTAGTGGGTCAGCGCGGCGTGCGTGACGCCGACCTCGCTCGCGATCGCGCGCAGGCTCGTGCGCTTGGATCCGCGCTCGGCGAAGACCTCGATCGCGCGGTCGAGGATCTCCTGCCGCCGCGCGATGCCCTTCGCGTAGCTGCCTCGTCCGCCGGGGCGCCCGTCGTCAGACCCGGGTGCGCTCATCCTGCGAGCCTACCGACCGCGCCTCATCCCCGTTCCGCAGTCACCTTCTGCGGGTACCCGGCCGGGTGGACCCGCAGAAGGTGACTGCGGAGCACGGGTTACTTCTTGCCGGCGAGCTGACGGCCGACGATCTCGCGCATGATCTCGTTCGTGCCGCCGTAGATGCGGTGCACGCGGGCGTCGAGGAAGGCGCGGGCGATGGGGTACTCGGTGATGTAGCCGTATCCGCCGTGCAGCTGCACGCACGTGTCGAGCACATCCCACTCGCGCTCGGTCGTCCAGAACTTCACCTTCGCCGCCTCTTCGGCCGAAAGCTTGCCCTCGCCGTAGGCGCGCATGGCACGGTCGACGTACGCCCACAGTGCGTCCACCGTCGCGGCGATGTCGGCGAGCTGGAAGCGCGTGTTCTGGAAGTCGATGACCCGCTGGCCGAAGGCCTCGCGCTCCTTCGTGTACGCGACCGTCCAATCGAGCGCGGCGCCCGCCGCCGCAGCAGCCGCGACCCCGATCGACAGACGCTCCAGCGGCAGGTTCATCATCAGCTGCACGAAGCCCTGCCCCTCGCGGCCGCTGATGAGGTTCTCCTCGGGCACGAACACATCCGAGAACGACAGCTCCGCGGTGTCGTGACCGTGGAAGCCCATCTTGTCCAGCTTCTTGCCGTGGTCGAACCCCTCGGAGGCGGTCTCGATCAGGAGCAGGCTGAACGCGTCGGGACGGTTTCCCTCGCCGGTCTTCACGAATGTGACGACGAGGTCGGCGCTCGCCCCCGACGAGATGAAGGTCTTCGCCCCGTTGACGACGTAGCCGCCGTCGACCTTCTTCGCCGTCGTCGAGATGCCGCGCAGGTCGCTCCCCGCGCCGGGCTCGGTCATCGCGAGCGCACCGATGATCTCCCCGGTGGCCATGCGTGGCAGGTACTTCTCCTTCTGCTCCTGCGTGCCCATGTGCACCAGGTACGGCACCGCCAGGTCATCCTGGATGCCGAACGCCCCCGCGAGCGACCCCGCCCCGGCGGCGATGACCTCTTCGTTCACGATCGCGCGGAAGCGGTAGTCCTGCAGCATGCCCGCCCCGCCGAACTCCTCCGGCACGGACAGGCCGATCAATCCCGCCTCACCCGCGGCGAGCATCGTCCCGCGGTCGACCTCGCCCTCGGCGTCCCACCTCTCGCGCACATCGTTGGTGACGTGGCGCTTGATGAATTCCTTGACGACGTCGCGGAAGGCCTCGTGATCCTCGTCGTAGATGTCGCGTTCCATGCGGATCTCCTCCTCGAGTGGCTGCAGGTGCGGGTCTCCCCGGGCGTCATCCTAGTTCCGACGTCGGCAGCGGAGCGCGAGCGCTGTGAGATCGGGTCCCTCGATCCCCGGCACTCGGTGTCGCGACTTGTCGGATGCCGTCAACTGTCGTAGTCGGGCGCGGCAGGGAGGCCGAAGAAGCTCTCGAGGGTGTGCCAGCCGCCCTCGTGATAGTGCCGGGCGAGGTCGGTCCCGACGTACCGAAGATGCCAGGGCTCGGGCACATACCCGGTCACGCCCGTGAAGCCCTCCTCGTATCGCACGATGAAGCCGTACTCCCACGCATGCTCGGCGACCCAGTCGCCCTGAGCCGTGCCGGCCAGATCGTCGAGGCCCCCGCATCCGCCGGCACCGCACGCCACCACGTCGGCGGCGAGCCCCGCCTGGTGCTCGCTGTGTCCGGGGCGGGCGCTGATCTCGTCGGCGCCGTCCGTGCCGCGCTCGTTGACGTGCGACGAGTAGGTGTCGACCTGGGTGTCGTAGGAGCGGAAGCCGCTGAGGAGTGCGATCTCGCCCGCTCCATCGGCTGCGGCGTCCGCGACGAGCGCCGACAGGGCGGAAGAGACCGCAGAACGCAGCGCGGTGCCCGGGATGTTGCGCACACCGTCGGGCGCGACGAGGTCGGCGGGACGATAGTCCACCGGGTCGTACGGCCGGGACTTGTTGACCACGACCCACTCGAACGTCGGGTCGTCGAGGTGCACGCAGGGCGCCGTGCCGGCTGCGACGGCCGAGCGGAATGACTCGGCCCCGCCGGCGGCGGCCACAGCCGCGGCGGTGTCGCGGGCATCGAGGGCCGCGGTGAGGTCGGCGGAGGCGCAGATGTCGTCGCCGGTGACTTCGGGAGCGACGACCGGAGACGGCAGCGACTCCGTCACCGGCGGGAGCGGCTCGCTCTGCGCCCCCTGCACCGAGACGTCCAGGTCGCCGTTCGCGACACTCGCCGGTGCGTCTACGAGCGGCGGGGCCGTCACGGCAGCGGTCACCGCGACGGCGGAGCCGAACACGAGGGCGGCCGTGCCCACGACGGCGAAGACGGTCGCGATGCGCCCTGCCCGTCGGCGACGGGCATGTGCCGGAGACGATCCGGCGACGACGCCGGTGCCGTCGCCCGGCGCACCTGCCTCGGCGCGCGAGGCCACCGCTCTCTCGCGCAATGCGCGACGAGTGAGGGGTGCGCCCGGAGATTCGGGCGGGTCGGGGTCCGCCACCTCCTCATTGTCGTTCATCACGTGCACGATCTCGACGTCATGACCCGCGACCCCGCCACCCTTCGATTCTTGCCGTCAGATGGTTGACATCTGTTCGAAGCTTTGTTCCCATGGACACATGCGTTGGCGGGGACAGGAACTCGGAGTGGCCGACACGGCGGCACTGCCGGGTCTGGAGCACCTCGACGGACTCGTGCAGTCCGTCACAACGCCCGAGTTCTCGGGCGTCACGTTCCACGAGGTCATGGCGAAGTCCGCGTTGAACCACGTTCCGGGCGGCTCGTCGATGCCCTTCGACTGGACCGTCAACCCGTACCGGGGCTGCAGTCATGCCTGCTCGTACTGCTTCGCCCGCGGAACCCATGAGTATCTCGACCTCGACGCCGGACGCGACTTCGACACCCAGGTGGTCGTCAAGGTGAACGTCGCAGAGGTGCTCCGCCGCGAGCTCGCCCGCGGCAACTGGCACCACGACCCGGTGATGCTGGGCACCAACACCGATCCCTACCAGCGAGCCGAGGGCCGCTACCGCCTCATGCCGGGCATCGTGTCAGCCCTCGCCGATTCCGGCACCCCGTTCTCGATCCTCACCAAGGGCACGATGCTGCGGCGCGACCTGCCGATGCTCGCGGAAGCTTCTCGTGAGGTGAGAGTGACCCTCGCCATGTCGATCGCCGTGTTCGACGACCATCTCCAGAAGGCGGTGGAGCCGGGAACGCCCACCGCCGCTGCCCGACTCGACACCGTGCGCGCCGCGACCGACGCGGGCTTCGATGTGACTGTCTTCCTGATGCCGATCCTGCCGCACCTCACCGACTCCATCGCCGCGCTCGACGACGCGCTGCGGCGCATCAAAGAGGCCGGGGCCGCTCGCGTCGTCTACGGCGCCCTGCATCTGCGTCCGGGCGCGAAGGCGTGGTTCATGTCCTGGCTCGAGCGCGACCACCCGGAGCTGGTGTCGTCGTACCTGGGGCTCTATCCGGGGGTGTCCGCGTACGCGCCGAAGGGCTATCGCTCATGGCTCGCCAAGCGCGTGCAGCCGCTGCTGCGCGCACACGGGCTGAGCGGCACGGTCGAAGACGACCGGCCGGATCGACGGATGCCGGTGCCCGGCCTGGCCGCATCGCCTCCGCCGATCGTCGTCACCTCGCGGGGGCGCGTGGCTGCGCGCCGCACGACCCCCGACGCCCCCGCCATGCTCTTCTGACGCGGGCGACCCGCCCGCGGGGTCGCCCGCGTCGCGGATCAGCTGGCGACGTCGGCGGCCTGACGGCCCGAGATCTCCTCGAGAAGGTCGTCGTCGGGACGCACGTCCTCGAACGGCGCCTCGATCTCGGCACGGTCGAGCAGCTCCGTCATCCGACGGCGACGCTGGCGGGTCACGAGCGTGACCACCCTGCCCTCGCGGCCGGCACGGCCGGTGCGGCCCGAGCGGTGCAGGTACGTCTTGTACTCGTCGGGCGCGTCGGCCTGCACGACGAGGTCGATGTCGTCGACGTGGATGCCGCGCGCGGCAACGTCGGTCGCCACCAGCACCTTCACGCGACCCGAGGTGAGCTTCTCGAGGTTCCGCGTGCGCTTGGACTGGTTGAGGTCGCCGTGCAGTGCGAGCGCGGCGATGCCCGCGTCTTCGAACTGCTCGGCGAGCATCTCGGTGTAGGCGCGCGTGCGCGCGAACACCAGCGTCTTGCCCTCGCGGTCGACGAGGGAACGCAGGATCTCGGCCTTGTCGCGGTGGTCGACGACCAGCACGCGGTGGTCGATCGTGCCCGAGTCCTGGTCTTCGCCCGCGACCTCGTAGACGGCGGGCTCCACCAGGAACTCGTCGACCAGCGCGGCGACCTCGCGGTCGAGCGTGGCGCTGAACAGGAGCTTCTGGCTGTCGCCCGCCGTCAGACGCAGGATGCGCTGCACCGGCTCCAGGAATCCCAGCTCGCACATGTGATCGGCCTCGTCGAGGACCGCGATCTGCACCTGGGACAGGTCGAGCTTGCCCTGGCGCTCGAGATCCTCGATGCGGCCCGGGGTGCCGATGACGATGTCGACGCCCTTCTTCAGCGCACCGACCTGACGCGCCTGCGGGACGCCGCCGTAGATCTGCGTGGTGAACAGGCCCACGCTCCGCGCGAGCGTCTGCACCGTGCGGTCGATCTGCAGCGCGAGTTCGCGCGTCGGAGCCATGATGAGGGCCTTCGGCGCGCGACCGAATTCACGCCGGGTGCCCGCCTGCGAGCGCAGCACCGACTCCACGAGCGGAGCGCCGAAGGCGATCGTCTTGCCCGAACCGGTGCGGCCGCGCGCGAGCACGTCGCGACCCTCGAGGATCGGGGCAACCGTGGCGGCCTGGATGGGGAAGGGCTTCTCGGCGCCGAGTTCGGTCAGTCGCGTGACGATGTTCTGGCCGAGACCGAGGTCGGCGAACGTCGCGTCGGCGATGTTGTCGGCCTGGATCGCTTCGGCCTGCAGCCGCTCGTGCACCACGTCGACATGAGCGTCGCGCGCCGCGTCGCGCGACGGTGCCGCCTCCCGGCGCGGGCGGTCGTACCCCCGGTCGTCCCGACGCGGGCGGTCGTCACGGCGAGGACGCTCGAAGGCGCGGTCGTCACGGCGCGGGCGCTCATCGCGGTCACTCTGACGCGGACGGTCGTACCGCCGGTCATCCTGGCGCGGACGGTCGTACCCCCCGGCGCGATCATCACGGCGGGTGCGATCGCCGCGATACCCACCGGCGCGATCGTCGCGGCGCGGACGATCGGAGCGGTCGCCCTGCTGTCGACGGTCATACCCGCCGGAACGGTCATCGCGGCGAGGACGGTCGTACCCGCCGTCACGGCCGTAGCCACCGTCACGCTCGTCACGGCGCGGACGCTCGTCACGGCGCTCGTACCCGCCGGAGCGGTCGTCGCGGTTCCGACGGTCGTAGCCACCGGCACGGTCATCACGGCGGGGGCGGTCGTCCCGGCGGGGGCGGTCCTCGCGGTAGCCACCGGCACGGTCGTCACGGCGGGGGCGGTCGTACGCGCGGTCGTCACGGCGGGGGCGATCCTCACGCGAGGGCCGATCATTCCCGGCGCGGCTGCGTATGCCGCGGGCTTCATCTCGCGCGACCTTCTCCTGAGCGGTCCAACGACGCTTGGGGGTCGAGCCCTCCTCCGCCGCGCGGTAGCCGCGGTGACCGGGGCTCCGGCTGCCCGTCGTGCCCGAGGAGGACTCGCCCGGACGACGCTTGCGGTCCTGGTAGGAGGTCTTCGCGCCGTATCGGGGTTCGAAGTTCTTCGCGGGGCGTCCGCCCTGCGGCTTCTTGTTCTTGGGCATGGTGATGCCTTTCGCCAGTGATCGCACGAGAAACAGCTTCCGCTCATGACGGATCACCCGGTCAACCGGGGCCATTTCGATGATGGTCATGCACGCCGGGGTCGGCGCCCATCATCGGCCCCAAGGACTTCACACACCGCCCGCGAACAGATCATCGCAGTGTCCAGAGCCGACCGATCAACACTACCGGGAGATACCTGGGAGCCACCAGGACACGAATTCATAACATGGAATTAGCGCAAGACGTACATTTCCGCGCGGGCATTTCAATAATGTTGTCTCATGACCTCTGCCGCCCTCGCCGCCTTCGACGCGCCGGAACGACGCAAACCCGTCTCACCGACGGTCGCCGAAACGATGACGTCTCGGGCGCGCCTTCACTCTGCTCACCGTTTCGGGAGCACGGCGATGGCAGTTCTCGCGGTCGGTGTCGTGACGGCGATCCTCACCACCAAGGACACCACCTGGTGGACGCTGCACTTCTCGCAGCTGGGTACGGTCGGCGACTTCTCCGCGCGCACCTTCAACACAACGGTGATCGTCTCGGGCTCGCTCCTCGCCGTCTACGGTGTCGTGATCGGCATGACTCTGCCCGCCACCACCGGTCGCCACACCCGCCGCGGACTGCGCGGGTCGCTCGTCACCGCCGGCCTGGCGATGACGGTCGTGGGTCTCATCCCGATTCCGGTCAGCGTGGTCATGCACGACCTCGCCGCCTCCACCCTCGGCCTGTCCTTCCTCTCCCTCGTCGCGTGGAGCCTCGGCCTGCCCGGTCTTCCTCGCGTGTTCCGCCGCTTCACGCTCGTGTTCGTGATCGTGCTGGCCACCGGCATCGTCGTGCTCACCGCCGGCTTCATCACGCTCGCGCTGTTCGAGTTCACCGCCTTCTCGGTTGTCGGATGCTGGCTCGTCTCACTACCGCGCGTCCTGCGCACGCAGGCCGAACTGTCTGACGCCGTCGCTACGGAACACGTCGACGTCGAGGCGAAGCCGGAGACCGCCGCCGTCTCCGAGATGCCCGCCACCCGCGTCGTGCAGCCGCACCGCCGTCACCGGCTTGCTCGCGCCGTGCGCCCCGCTCGCCGCAACACGGTCACCGCGCGCACGACCGAATCGGAACGCAGCGACCTCGCCGACCCCGTCGGCCTCACCCGCCCCGCCGTCCGTGCTCCGCGCGCGGGCCGCATCGCCCAGCGCGTCACGACCACCGGACCGACCGCCCACCGCGGCCCGACCGCGACCGAACGCGCGGCACGAGTCACGATCCCGCTTCGTCGCACGATCCGGATGCGTGACGACGACGTGATCACCCTGGCGGCGTGATCGCTCACCGTTCCTCGTGGTGATCGAACCGCAGTCGCGGTCATCGATCCCGCCGTCGCGGTGAGGGAACAGGGCTCAGTCGCGGCGGTCGCCGTCGGCTGACTCCTCGCCGCCCTCGTCGTCAGCGCCCGCCGAGGGCTCGAGCTCGTCCTCCGGTTCGGCCGCCTCGGCCTGATCGTCACCGGAGTCGTCCGCTGCGGCCTCGGGGGCGGGCGCATCCGAGGGCACCTCGACATCGGGCGCCTGCTCGACGGGCGGCACGTCGTCTGGCGTCTCCGCCGGCACGGCCGGAGCCGCACCGTCGGCCGCGTCGGCGAACGATGGGTCGGCCGCGTCGGCCGCGGCCGCCGGGGCCGGCGCATCGGCCGGCGTCTCGACATCGGGCGCCTCTTCGATCATCGGCACATCCACCTCGGCGACCTCCGACGCGGTCGCGGCCACAGCGTGACGCTCGCGACGCTCGCGACGCGTCTCGAAGACGCCGTCGGCCGCACCGGCGCCGGCGCCCACGAGAGCGGGTTCGGCATCGCGGTCGGCGGCATCCGTCGAACCGGCCTTCGCCGCGCGACGGGCCAGGCGCCGCTCCTTCGCGCCTTCGACGAGGTTGTAGAGGGTCGGGAGCACGAGCAGGGTGAGCACCGTCGACGAGACGAGACCGCCGATCACGACGATCGCGAGCGGCTGCGAGATGAAGCCGCCGTGTCCGGTGATGCCGAGCGCCATCGGCGTGAGCGCGAAGATGGTCGCCAGCGCCGTCATGAGGATGGGGCGCAGGCGTCGCGCGCCGCCCGCGACGGTGGCGTCGTGCGCCGACAATCCCTTCTCGCGGTACTGATTCACCAGGTCGACGAGCACGATGGCGTTGGTGACGACGATTCCGATGAGCATCAGCACGCCGATCAGCGACGAGACGCCCAGCGGCACGCCGGTGGCGATCTGCAGCAGGATCGCGCCGGTGGCCGAGAACGGCACGGACACCAGCAGCAGCAGCGGCTGCCGCAGCGACTTGAAGGTCGCGACCATGACGATGTAGACGATCAGGATCGCCGCGAGCAGTGCGAGACCGAGCTGCGCGAAGGCGTCGGTCTGCTGGGTGACGACGCCGCCGAGCTCGGCGTCGGCGCCCTGCGGCAGTTCGAGGTCGTCCAGCGCCGTGGTCACCGTGGCCGTCGCCGCGGTGAGGTCGTCCGTCGACGGTGTGACCGTGACGGTCGCCGTGCGCTGACCGCGCTCGGTGGTGATCGAGGTCGGGCCCTCGGTCTGCTCGACCGACGCGATCTCCTCCAGCGCGATCGGCCCGGTCGCGGTCGGAACCTGCAGGTCGCGCAGCTCCTCGAGGGTCGCGGGCGGGTCGGGGGCATCGAGGTAGACGGTGACCGCGGTGTCATCGATCTCGATCGAGCCGATCGACTGCGGCTGCATGGTGTTGGAGACCAAGGCGCCCACGGCGACCTCCGACAGGCCGCTCTCGGCGGCCGCATCCCGATCGACCACCACGGCGATGTAGGGCAGCGACGCCGACAGGTTGCTGGCCACCTGGCTGATGCCGTCGAGATCGCTGGTCGCAGCGACGACGTCGTCGGTCGCCTCCTGCAGCGTCGCCGAATCGGGGGCGGTGACGTCGATCTCGATGTCGCTCGAGCCGAACCCCCCACCGCCGGCAGCGGACACGACGATGTCGCCGGCATCCGTGAGGTCTCCGACAACATCGGTGACCTCTTCGCGGAGAGCCACCTGATCGGCGTCCTCGTCGGTGGTGACCGAGTAGGTGATGCCCGCGCCGCCGCCGGAGAACGCGTCGTTCAGCGACGAACCGGTCGTGCCGATCGAGACCTGCACGGTGTCGATGCCGTCGATGTCGGCGAGGGCGTCCTCGACCTGCTCGGCGGCGGCCGCCTCGGCCTCGAGGCTCGGAGCCGCACCGATCGTCTGGCTGATCGTGAAGGTGTTCTGGCCCGAGTCCCCAAGGAAGTTCGTCTTCATGAATGGGGCGGCCGCGACCGTTCCTCCCAGCACGAGCGCCGCGAGGGTCAGCGTCACCCACGAGTGGCGCAGCGTCCAGCGCAGGACCGGCAGATAGCCCTTCTGCAGGCGGGTCGGCGGAGCCGCAGGATCTTCGGGATCGATCGCCCGGCCCTGCTCGTCGAGCACCGGCTTGCCCGGCTTGAGGAACCAGTACGCCAGCACCGGCACGATCGTGAGCGCGACCAGGAGCGAGGCCAGCATGGCGATCGTGACCGTCAGCGCGAAGGGGCGGAACAGCTCCCCGGTGATGTCGCCGACGAACGCGATCGGCAGGAACACCGCGACCGTGGTGATCGTCGACGACGTGATCGCCGTCGCGACCTCGCGCACGGCCAGCAGGATCGACGATTTCTTGTCGGCGTCGCCGACGTAATGCCGCTTGATGTTCTCGATGACGACGATCGAGTCGTCCACGACGCGCCCGATCGAGATGGTGAGGGCACCGAGGGTGAGGATGTTCAGCGAGTAGCCGAAGGTCTGGATGCCGATGAAGGTGATGAGCACGCTTGTCGGGATCGAGATCGCCGTGACGAGGGTCGAGCGCACCGACAGCAGGAAGACCAGGATGACGAGCACCGCGAAGACAAGGCCCAGCATCCCCTCCACGGCGAGGGTCTCGATGGACTGCTCGATGTACGGCGCCTGATCGAACACGACGGTGAACTCCGCCCCGCCGAGGGCGTCCTCGAATCCGCCGAGGAGGGCCGTCACCCCCTGCGACACCTCAACCGTGTTCGCGGCGGGGAGCTTGGTGACGGCGATCGTGAGGGCGGGTTCGCCGTCGACCCGGGAGATGCTCGTCTGCGGGTCCTCGGTGAGCTGCACCTCGGCGACATCGCCGATGGTGACCAGCCCCGCCTGCGCCTGTTCCGCGTCGCCGGGCACGAGGGGCAGCTGCCCGACTTCGTCGACGCTGGTGATCTTCACGCCGGTCTGGACCGTGAGGGTCTCCCCGTCCTCGGTGATCTCGCCACCCGGGAAGAGCACACCGTTCTGATCGAGGGCATCGGTGATCGCCTGCTGCGTGTAGCCCGCCGCAGCCAGTTCGGCGTCATCTGGAGTGATGGTGATGCGCTGACCGATCGCACCGACGACCTCGGCGGAATCGACCCCGTCCACGTCTTCGATGTCGGGGATGACGCTGGACTCGAGCTGCGCCTGGACGGTCTCGGCGTCGTCATAGCCGGTGACGGCGAGCTGGATGACCGGGAAGTCGTCGATGCTCGCGGAGATGACGTTGGGCTCGACCCCGTCGGGCAGCTGCGACGAGATGCGGTTGATCGCCTGCGTCATCTTCTGCTCGGCCGTGGCGAGATCGGTGTCGTAGTCGAAGGATGCCTGCACGATCGACGCGTTCGTGGTGCTGGTCGCCGTGCTCGACTCCAGCCCGGGGACGCCCTGGATCGCCGACTCGATCGGCGTGGAGACGTCGGTGTTGACCACCTCGGGCGAGGCACCCGGGTAGGTGGAGACGACGATGAGGGCGGGGAACTCGATCGAGGGGATCAGTTCCTGCTTGAGGCTGTTGAGCGCGATGCCGCCGAAGATGGCGGCGACGATGGTGATCAAGGCGATCAGCGCGCGGTTCTTGAGGCTCAGGACGGCGAGATTCGACACGTGTGACCTTTGAAAGGGGGCTGCGGTGCGGGCGACGATACTCGGATGTATCCGGTTCAGTATTTCACGGGCCGCACCCGTGATCCCCGGGGGTTATCCCCCGAAGCAGAACCTCACATCACCAGCGCGCCGAGACCGATTCCGACCGCGGCGGCGGCCACGCACACGACCGCCGTGCCGGCGACGTTGAGCCAGGCGCGCCGCGCCTCGCCATCGCCGAACAGCAGCGCGGTGTCGACCGAGACGGTGCTGAAGGTGGTGAAGCCCCCGAGCAGCCCCGTCCCGAGGATCGTGGCCACGTCACCCGGGAACACGTGACCGGCGAGTGCGGTGACAAGCCCCAGGACGAACGACCCGACGGCATTGACGACGAAGATGCCGAGCGGGAATCTCGCGGGCGTGCGCGCCGTCACGAGCACATCCACGAGGTAGCGGAGGCCCGCACCGGCCCCTCCGGCCGCGGCGACGATCAGGAAGAGTCCGGCGCTCATGCGGCGTTCCCCTGACGCGAGCGCCACCGGCGTGTGATCGCCACCCCGGCCATCGCGGCGCCCAGGCCGAGCGTGACGGCGCCGGCCACCAGCAGCATCCCCCACAGCGGCGCGACCGCGAGGGTCTGCGCCCCGGCTACCGCGAAAGCACTGTACGTCGTGAACCCGCCGAGCGCCCCTGTGCCGGCGAAGGCCCGCCACAGCGGATGCCGGTCTCCGAGCGCGGCGACGACGACGCCGAGGAGGAACGATCCGGCCACGTTCACCGCGACGGTTGCCACGACGAGCGGCGTCGTGGCCTGCCCGGCGAACGGGAGCAGCGCCAGCTCCCGCAACGCCACGCCGAGGATTCCTCCCGCGACGACCGCGCCGAGCATGCGCGGGCGCACGAGCGGGGATCGGGTCACGCGCCCACGATAGTCCGGACCGTCAGCCGAGGATGAGCTTGCGGATCGCCGACTCGGGCCGCACCGACAGGTCGAGCAGGTCACCTCGGGCGTAGCGGCGGAAGACCCGCGGATCGATGTACGAGGCGCGGGCGACGGCCGGGGTGTTCCCGAGCGCCTCGGAGGTGGCGCGCACCGCGAGCGTTTCGGCGCGCTTGCGCTCACGCTCGGTGTCCACCGTTCCCATGCGGGCAAGGGCCTCGGCGGCGAGGATGGTACCGCGGAGCGTTCGGAAGTCCTTCGCCGTGAACAGCCCGCCGGTGAGCGCCCGCACGTGCGCATTGACGTCGGTCGGACTGAGCGGGGCGCGTCGGCGACCCTTCCGATACGACAGCAGGTGCGAACGGGCCCGACCGGCCGCGAGGTCGGTGATCACCGGCGCGAGGTCGGCGTCGTCGATCTGGATGTGCGCGCGCTGCCCGCTCTTGGCCGGGAAGGACAGCGTGACCACCGTGCCGTCGACCTCGGCGTCGCGCCGCTGCAGGGTCGTCAGCCCGCGGCTGCCGTGGCGTTCGAGGTAGCGGGCGGAGCCGATGCGCGGTGCTCCCTCGTCCAGCAGCTTGAACGCCGCTCCGAGCACCTTCTCCCGATCGAGCGCGTCGCGTCGCAAGGCGGTCGTCGCCTGCCGTCGCGCATGAGGAAGCGCGCCGGCCAGATCCAGGGCGCGGGCGAACTTGCGGCTGTCGCGACGCTCGCGCCACTTGGGGTGGTAGATGTACTGGCGACGCCCGGCATCATCGATGCCCACCGCTTGGATGTGCCCGCAGTCCTCGGTGCACACCCAGACCTCTTCCCACGCCGGCGGGATCACCAACTGTTCGACGCGCCGTCGATCCTCTGCCCCGATGTCGTCTCCGCTCGGGTCGACGTAGCGGAATCCGTTGCGCGAGCGCACGCGGGTGATCCCCGGGTCATCGGTCGGATGAACCCGGACCAGTCGCACCATCGACGGTCAGTGGTTGCGGAGCAGGGAGATCAGCTCCGCCTTGCGCTTGTCGGAGTACCCGCTCAGTCCCAGTTCCTTGGCGCGCTTCTTCAGGTCGTCGACGGTCCAGTCCTCGTAGCTGCCCGACGCGCCGCCGCGACGGCCCACGGTGCTCTTGCCCTCGTTCGCCGCCGCGTTGGAGATGCGCGCGGCCTTCTCCTTCGACGCACCGTCCTTGCGCAGCTCTTCGTACATGTCGGGGTTCTTCAGGTTCGACCCGCGTCCTTCGGGCATGACGACCTCCTCCGTTCGAATATCGAGACGATACTGCCGAGCGCGTGGCTGTGAAGCGGGGTTGACACGAGAGCGAGCCGCGGACACGACAGCTCGCGACCCCCGTCGCATGGACTTACCACCGGATTTCTGACGCCGTCAACCCCCTGGGGCCGCCGCCGTCCCGGTGCCACTGTCGTCATTGTGCCCACGAGGCATCCGGCCGCCGCACCCCGCGCGCAGTCGACCACCGAAGAGGAGCCCTTCATGAACCTCGCACTGATCATCATCATCGTCGTCGCGATCGTGCTCGCGATCGTCGGCGGTCTGGGTGAAGCCCTCAGCTGGCTGCTGTGGGTGGCGCTGATCGTCGGCATCATCGCGCTCATCGCTCTGCTGTTCCGGGTGATCAGCGGAAGTCGGCGCCCCTGACTTCCGTCTCATGACACGGATGCCGCGGCCCCTCGGGGTCGCGGCATCCGTCGTTTCCGACCGTTACGCGTGCGCACCGGGCAGGTGCGCGTCGGCGTAAGCTCGCAGCGCGTCACGCACGAACTCGGCGCCTTCGGTTCCGCCGGCTGCCGTCGCGTAGTTCGCGCCGAAACGCGGGTCCGCGACGTACATGTCGGCGAGGCCGAGGACGTATCCCCTCACGTCGCCGCCCGGGTCGGCCGCCGGCGTGCCGGGCACGCTCCGGAGCCACGCGACGTGCCGGGCGGCGAGCGCCTGCGCCTCATCCGAGCCGGGTGCGACGCCGCTCTCCGCGACGGCGACCCAGTCGCGCGCCAGCTGCGCTGTGCGCTCCTGCCACGTCGTCTTCTCGGCGGCATCCATTCCGCGCCACCAGGCATCGCTTCGCGCGTACGCGTCGCTGCCCCAGCGCTGCTCGACCTCGTCGCGGTACCGCGTGTGGTCGAAGCCGTCGAACATCTTCTCCGCCATGATCTGTTCACCTCCTTCCAGGGATGCGATGGTCGCCTCCACCGAGGCGATCTGCTGCGCGGTGCGCTCCTGCTCGCGTCGCAGCCAGTCCAGGTGCACCCGCAGCGCCTCCGCGGGGTCTGTGCGTCGTTCCAGCACCTCGGCGATCCGGGACAGGCCGACTCCGAGCTCGCGGAGCAGCAGGATGCGCTGCAGACGCACGAGCGCGGCATCGTCGTAGTGCCGGTAGCCGTTGGAGCCGACGCGCGACGGCGCCAGCAATCCGATGTCGTCGTAGTGACGCAGGGTGCGGCTCGTCGTGCCGGTCAGGCGCGCGACCTCGTGAATCGACCATTCCATGCCCGTCCTTTCCACGCCACCGACGCTATGCGTTGACGCAACGTCAATGTCAACCCCGGCCCCGCCCAACCCGCCCGCCCACTCGCGGCCCGTTCACTCGCCCCTCCGCCCGCGCATCCGGCGATAAACGCGTTCGGGCGCGAGAAACACCGCAACGCGTGGTGTCTCGCGCCCGAAGGTGTGTCTCGGCGCGCAGAGCTCTTCCACATCGCGATATATCGTGTTATGTTCGAGTCACGATACATCGCGAGTATGGGGCTCGCGAGAAGGAGACGGACATGGCTCTGGAGAAGTGGATCATCCACCCGGGTGAGACGCGCGTCATCGACATCGAAGACGTGCGCTCCCTCAAGATCGGCATGGTCGGCGGGCAGATCGACGTCATCGCCCACGACGAACCCGGCGCGCGCATCGAGGTGCACGGCGTCACCGTCAAAGACCTGCGCATCGAGGCGAACGACGATGCGGTCGAGATCGACCACCCGCAGTTGCGCTGGGACAACTTCCTCGAGGTGTTCCGCAACTTCGGCGCGGGCGGCCCGAAGGCCGAGATCAGCGTCGTGGTGCCGCGCGCCGTCGCGGTGAACCTCGGCGTCGTCAACGCGAGCGCCCTGGTCTCAGGCGTCCATGGCGACACCCGCCTGAACACCGTCTCCGGCGACATCATCGGCGACGGCCTCGAGGGCGACATCGCCGTCAACGCCGTCTCGGGCGACGTGCAGATCCGCGAACTGGTGGGGACACTCGGCGCCAACAGCGTCTCGGGCGACATCGCCGCCACCGGCGAGATCCGCAAGACGTCGATCGACACCGTCTCGGGCGCGATGGTCGTCGACTCGACCGGTCCGACGCACACCATCGGACTCAACACCGTCAGCGGCAACGCGACCGTGCGCCTGGACCGGTCGCTGCCGGTGAACGTGGTCGCGCGCAGCGTGAGCGGACGTGTGCAGGTCGACGGCGTCGTGCGCTCCGGCTCGGGCCCGACCAACTACTCGGGGTCGACCGGCGAGCTCAGCGGCATGTTCGCCGACATCCGCACCAATTCCGTCTCCGGCGACCTCACGATCCTGCGCCGAGACGGGGCCACCGACGCCGGCGCCGCAACGGCCGATTCCGACGCGGAAGGAGCCTGGTGATGCCCCCCGTCTTCTCGCACGGCGACCTGCGCCTCTACCTGCTGAACCTGCTCGACGACGGTCCGCGCCACGGCTACGACATCATCCAGGCGCTCTCGGACCGCACCGGCGGCACCTACACGCCCAGTGCCGGAACGATCTATCCGCGGTTGGCCAAGCTCGAGGAGGAGGGGATGGTCACGAAGTCCGTCGACGGCCGCAAGACGATCTACGAGATCACCGAGAGCGGCCGCGCCGAGGTGGCGGCTCGACGCGATGACCTCGCGGGCATCGAGGCGGGCCTTGCCGACTCGGTGCGCCTCATCGCGGATGAGGTGCGCGGCAGCGTGCGCGACGCGATGCGGAGCCTGCGGGCCGATCTGGCGGCCGCGACCGCCGAGCAGCGCGCCGAAACCACCGCGCCTTCGGAGGACGCTCGCACTCGCAGCCGCGAGCAGCTCCAGCGGGCGGATGCCGCCGTCAACGAGTTCCGCGGTCGTGTGCGCGCGGACCTGCGCACGCATGTCGCCCGCGGCGGGGAACTGAGCGCGTCACTCGTCGACGTCATCGTGGACGACCTCGACCGCATCGCGCGGGAGCTCACCCGCACTCTCGCGGACTGAGTTCAGGCGGGCCAGATCTCCTCGTCGTCGGCGACGGGCTCACCGAGCGGCACCACCAGCACGGGACGGTGCTGCCGGTGGGCCAGTCGCGCGGCGACCGATCCGGTGAAGAATTCCCGGATGGACTCGCCGATACCGCGCTTGCGCGTGCCGACGACCAGGAGCTTCGCGTCGACCTGCTCCGCGAGGTGCTTGATCGCCAGCGCGGGATCGCCGACCAGCTGCCGCACGCTCCAGTCGAGGTCGTGGCCGTCGAGCACCTCGGCGGCCATCCGGCTCACCTCGGCCAGGTCGGTCTCGCCAGCGGCGATGTTGATGTCGATCGGGGCCGTGTGCACGTACCCATCGGGATCCTCGTACGTGACGAAACGGGTCACGTCCACGTGCACGACGAGCAGGTGGACGCCCAGGAGCGACGCGTAGCGCCCGGCCTCCTTGAGAACCCGGTCGGGAAGTTCCGGGATCATGCCGACGATCACCGCACCGTGAAGCCCCGCGGGGATCTGGGTGTCGCGCGTGTCGGATGCCTCTTCGGCCATATGTCGCTGGTCCTCCTCTGCCGCCGGCACCGCCGCGGCCGGGGGCGCCGTGATATTCTGAATGCTACTCTTCCCGGTTCGAATCCGGATTTCGAAATGCCCGGGCTGTGGCAGCGAAGAGCACATGGCCCGCAACTCAGATATGAGGGGGTCAGGCATGGGGCGTGGCCGTCAGAAGGCGAAGCACACCAAGATCGCTCGCGAGCTGAAGTCGTTCAGTCCGAGCGTCAACTATGCTGCGCTCGAGCGCGAGCTCGGAACGCACACCGACGAGGACGCCTACGTCGACAAGTGGGCCGACCAGTACGAAGACGAAGACGAGGAAGAGGAATCGCTCGAGCGAGCGTGAGCCCTTCCCTCCGAGTCTGACGCGAAACCGGCGCGTGCCCTGCGGCATCGCGCCGTTTCGCGTGCGCGGCGCATGCGGCGGTCGAGCTCGACGCGCCGGACGCGCGGGCGCGGATCAGCTCTCCTGCGAGCCCTCGACCCAGGCGAGATATTCCTCGCTCACCGTGCCGGTGACGTAGCGTCCGTCGAAGCAGCTCAGGTCGAGGTCGTCGATGTCGGACCCCTCGAGGATGGCCGCCTTCAGGTCGTCGACCTCCTGGTAGACCATGTAGTCCGCGCCGAGCTCCTGGGCGATCTCGGGAATCGTGCGTCCGTGGGCGACCAGCTCGTGACGCGACGGCATGTTGATGCCGTACACGTGCGGGAAGCGCACGGGCGGAGCCGCGGAGGCGAAGGTGACCGTCTTGGCGCCGGCATCCCGGGCCATCTGAATGATCTCCTTGCTGGTCGTACCGCGCACGACGGAGTCGTCGATGAGCAGCACGTTCTTGCCCTTGAACTCGCTGGACATGGCGTTGAGCTTCTGGCGGACGCTCTTCTTGCGCACGGCCTGCCCGGGCATGATGAACGTGCGGCCGACATAGCGGTTCTTGTAGAAGCCCTCGCGGTACTCGATGCCGAGCTTTCGTGCCACCTGCATCGCCGCGGGGCGCGAGGAGTCGGGGATCGGCATGACGACGTCGATCGCCTCGCGGGGCGTGTGCCGGGCGATCGTGTCGGCGAGGCGGTCGCCCATGCGCAGCCGCGCCTCGTAGACCGAGATGCCGTTCATCACCGAGTCGGGGCGCGCGAGGTAGACGTACTCGAACGAGCAGGGCTTCAGCTGCGTCTCGGTCGCGCACTGACGGGTGTGGAGGTTGCCGTCGAGGTCGACGAAGACCGCCTCGCCGGGCATCACGTCGCGCACGATCTCGAACTCGCCGTTCTCCAGCACGAGCGACTCGCTCGTGACGACCCATTCGTAGGACCCGTCGGGAGCCTTGCGGGTGCCGAGGATGAGCGGTCGGATACCGAACGGGTCACGGAAGGCGAGGAGCCCGTAGCCGGCGATCAGCGAAATCGCCGCGTAGGACCCCTCCACCCGCTCGTGCACGCGCGAGACGGCCTGGAACACCTGCTCGGGGTCGAGCTCGAGACCCGAGATCGAGGACTGCAGCTCGTTGGCGAGCACGTTCACGAGCAGTTCGGTGTCGCTCGTGGTGTTCAGGTGACGCCGATCCTTGCGGAAGAGCTCCTGGGTGAGTTCGCGCGTGTTCGTCAGGTTGCCGTTGTGCACGAGCACGATGCCGTAGGGCGCGTTGACGTAGAAGGGCTGCGCCTCCTCCTCATTGCCGGCGCTGCCCTTCGTGGCATATCGGACGTGACCGAGGCCGAGGTTGCCCATGAGGGCTCGCATGTCGCGGGTGCGGAACGCCTCGCGCACCTGCCCCTTCGCCTTGTGCACGTGGAACGTGCCGGAGGGTTCGGCCGTCGCCATCCCCGTGGAGTCCTGACCGCGATGCTGCAGGAGGAGGAGGGAGTCGTAGATCTCCTGGTTGACGGGCCCACGGCCCACCATGCCGACGATTCCGCACATGCGTGTTACGCGTCTCTGTTCGTGAAGACGGCGTCGCCGAAGGCGCCGACCAGGCGCACGGCACCGCCGTCGACGCCCTTGGCGCCCTGCTCGTAGTCGCCCTCGGGGCGCTCGCCGTCTTCGACGACGCCGATCTGCCACGTGGCGATCCCGGAACGGGTGAGGGCGGATGCCGTCTGCTCGGCGCGGTCGGCCGCGACCACGGCGACGAACCCGACGCCGAGGTTCCACGTTCCCTCGGTGGCGGCGAGGTCGAGGTCGCCGAGGTCGGCGAGCACCTGGAAGACCGCCGGCGGTGCCCAGGTCGAGCGGTCGATGTCGACCCACGTGCCCTGCGGCAGCACGCGTGCGACGTTGGCGGCGATCCCGCCGCCGGTGACGTGGCTCAGAGCATGCACGGCGTCGCCGGTCTCGGCGATGGCGTCGAGGAGCGGCCGCGTGTACAGCCGCGTCGGCTCCAGCAGCACGTCGCCCCAGGTGGCGTCTCCGAAGTCGGCGGCGCGGTCGCCGTACTGCAGGCCCGCTCCGGAGACGATGTGCCGCACGAGGCTGTATCCGTTGGAGTGCAGGCCGCTCGAGGCGAGCGCGAGCACGACGTCGCCGGGGCGCACGCGCTCTGCGCCGAGCACCGCATCCGCTTCGACGACGCCGGTGGCCGCTCCCGCGACGTCGTAGTCGGCGGGGCCGAGCAGCCCCGGGTGTTCCGCGGTCTCGCCGCCGACCAGAGCGGTGCCGGTCTCGGAGCAGCCGTGCGCGATGCCCGCGACGATGTCGGCGATGCGCTCGGGCACGACCTTGCCGCACGCGATGTAGTCGGTCATGAAGAGCGGTTTCGCGCCCACCACGACGATGTCGTCGACGACCATGCCGACGAGGTCGATGCCGATCGTGTCGTGCTTGTCGATCGCCTGCGCGATCGCGACCTTCGTGCCGACGCCGTCGGTGCTCGTCGCCAGCAGCGGGCGACGGTACTCGCGGATCGCGGAGGCGTCGAACAGCCCCGCGAATCCGCCGACACCGCCGAGCACCTCGGGACCGTGGGTGCGTCGGACGGCGGACTTCATCAGCTCTACCGCGAGGTCACCGGCTGCGGTGTCGACACCGGCTTGGGCGTAGGGGTTCGCGGCGGCTTCGCTCGAGGGAGAGGCCACGGGGACAGCCTACCCCGATGCCGGCGACCCGCCCGGCCCTACAATGGCCGCATGAACGCCGGGGGGCCGGACTGGAGGGTTCGCGAAGACGCGAGCCGGCCGGTGCTGCTCGCGCTCTACCTGCGCCAGGCGCTCGGCATCCGCTCGCCCGATGAGCTCCCCGCGCTGCGGGGCGTGCCGAGCGTCGTTCCGCCGATGCCGGATGAGCGCCATCTGCGCCTCGAACGCGAGTGGCGGGAGTACTGGGCGATGACGGTCGAGCCGCAGGCGCATCCCTCGACCGTTCCGCTGGATCTCGTCGAAGACTTCGAGACCCTCCTGGCGCTGCCGGTCGAAGGCAGCGACGTGCTGCGACGCGCGGTGGTCCCGCACGCGGAGGCGGCGCTGGCGTATTCGCAGTCCGCGGCCGAGCGATACCGCCATGCGTCGGCCAGCGGCACGCACTCCGCCTACCGCGCTTACGCCAGCGCGATCGCCGAGCACGAGAGGCAGGTGGGACGGCGTGCGCATTCCTTCGAATTGAACGTGCAGGTGCTCCCGCTCACGCAGCGCGGCGTGTGGTGGATCGGATCGCTCACGATCGCGGTGACCGATGGACTGCGGGGGGATGTCGCCGCGTTCGACGCGGCCATCCATCCGATCATCGCCGAGCTGGCCTGAACCGGTCCGCCCCTCAGGTCACCGCCGATCGGGATCGATCTCGTCGGCGTCGCGGACCCACTGCGGGATCTCATCCGTCATCGGCGAGACGAGGTCGTCGGTCAGCGTCGTGGCGTGCTCGGCCACGCCCGAACGGCCGCGGGGAGAGGTGAATCGGTCGAGAACGATGACGACCAGGCCCGCCAGGAGAAGACCGGCGCCGATCGAGAGGATCGCCATGACCCCGAAGACGCGCATGACACCGGACAGGCCCGTGGACATCGGGCCGTCGGGGTCGGCCGCCGACGTCATGGTCAGTAAGACAGCGACGAGGAGACCGGCGACAAGGCCCGTTCCCATGATCCGGCCGACTCTCGGGGCGCGCCGGACCCGCACCGAATCCCACTCCTCATGGACGACGTGTTCGTGTCCGTCGTCTTCGGGGGTGAGGCCGAGCCTCGCGCGGCTCATGCCCCCATTCTCGCCCCGCGCCGACGCCGGGACAATCCCCTATTCGTCGTCGTGGTCGACCGTGTGATCGACGCGCACCGACCGGGTGCGGCGTCCGACCGTGCGGTCCAGGATGAGCGCGAGGCCTCCCGTCACGGCGAGACCGACGGGAATGCAGATCAGCAGGAGGAAGCCGAAGACCTGCCCCTGGTCGTAGACGAGCCCGGTGTTCGGGCTCTCGTCGAACGTTCCGCTGAACGAGAAGGTGAGGATCATCGCGGCGAGGATGCCGAGGGCCGCGCCGAGGGCGAGGAACACGCCGTACTTGGGCGCGCGGCGCACGGTGAGCTTCTCGTCCATGCCTCCATCATCCCACTCGAGGCTGTGCCCCTCCCCAACGACGAGAATCCCTCCGCCGAGTGCGGACACTCGACGGAGGGATGTGTCACGGCGCGCCGCGGAACCCGGGGCGACGCGCCGTGAGTCTCATCGCACGGATGCGGCCGTGCGGCGGCGGGCGACCACCAGAGCGGCGCCGGCGATCAGCATTCCGAGGGCCGCCCACGCGAGACCGCCCTGCTGCTCGCCACCCGTGGCAGCGAGGCTTCCATCGGTGGTCGAGTCGCACTCGACCTCCGCCCCCAGCGGGAAGGCGAACGACACCGGGTCGAGCGCCGTGCCCGCCTCGTAGAAGCCGGCGAAGGCCTCTGCGCCGGCGGCCGTGAGGGTGGCGGCGGCGCCCGTCCAGCTGACCTGGGACCCGGACTCCGCTGCCGCCGGCAACGACAGCGAAGCGAAGACCACGCCCGATGCGTTCACGTCAGGGCTGCCGTTGTAGCCCGCCGACTGCACGTCGACGATCAACGACGCGGAGGTCGCACTGTGCACCTGGATGCGCGGGCTGGAGATCGTCAGGTCCAGAAGTCCGTCGTGGCCGGTGAAGGTGGCCGATCCGCCGTACGAGACGAGTCCGCGGTCGGTCTCGGTGCTGTAGGCGCCCGATCCCGCTCCCCACCCGATCGAGTACGAGCCGTTCGCGATCGGACCGTCGATGTAGGACCGGAAGCTCTCCTTCACGCTCCACTGCAGGGTCGCTCCGGAGACGTCGCGCGCCACGCAGGCATCGGCTGTGTCGACGGCGACCGGGTCCGCGTCGACCGTCGGCAGCTGGGCGGCCGATTCGACCACGAAGGGAGCCGAGACGATCACCTCTCCCGCCGCGGAGAGTTCGATGCGGTGCTCGCCGACCGGGAAGTCCGCAGGCACGGTCCACGCGAACGAGGCACGGCCGGAGTCGGTCACCGTCTGCGACCCGATCACGACCGGGTCGGAGAACGCGGTCGCGGTGACCGTGCTCCCGGCCTCGAGCCCGCCCGCCGTGATGGTCAGCTCCTCGCCCTGGCGGACGGTCGAGCCGCCCTGGAAGGCGATGTACGGCTCCGTCGGCTCGGCGACAGTCACGGCCGCGAAGGCATCCATCGACCGGTCGGTCTGCGAGAGGCCGTGCGCCGCACTCGTGGCGACCTGGTAGTCCACCCCGGTCTCCAACGAGCCCGCAGGAACGGTCACCGTCGTCGTGAAGGCACCGTCGACGATCTGAGCGGGCATGACCCATCCCTGCGTGATCCACCCATCGCTCGGAAGCGGCGTCTCGCCTGACCACACGGCGGTCTCGCCGAAGAGCACGTAGACGCCGTTGACAGCGCCCGCACCCTCGTACCCCTCGCCGCTCACCGTGAGGATGTTCTCCACGGCCGGGTCGAGATCCGCATCCGGAGCGACCGTCAGCGTCGGTCCGACGGGCTCGGGCTCGGGCTCGGGCTCGGCGAAGGCGATGTCGACGGCGAGCTCGTTGACCGCCTGAACGACACCACCGGCACCGACGGTGAAGACGGCCAGGCGCCCACCCGGGATCTCCTCCTCCGCGAGAGCCTCCTGGTCGATCGTGACCTCCCACACGAAGTCGGCGGTGCCGTCGCCGTTGTCGGTCCACTTCACATACGGCGCTACCTCGTTGGCACCCTGCACCCACACCGAGTACGCGTTCGAACGGTCGGACGAAGCCGCACCCTCCGACGGACGCCACGTGTCAGCAAGCCAACCGACCTGCGCATACACACCGGCGGGCTGACCGGCGGAAGGACCGTAGATCGCCAGCGCCTCCGTGCTGTACCCCTCACCCGTGACAGTGATCGTCGCACCCTCCGGATCCAGACCCGTCGTCTCCGACACACTCAGCGTCGGCACAACCGGCTCAGGGGTCGGAGAGGTCGTCGGAGTGGGCTCCGGCGTCGGGTCGACGGTCGGCTCCGGCTCCGGCTCCGTCGTCGGCTCGGGTTCGGGATCCACGGTCGGCTCCGGCTCCGGCTCAGGCGCCGCGGCGTACGCGACGGGCGTCGTCGACGCCTGCGTCGGGTCGTCGACACCGTGCGCCGCGCGCGTGACGATCGCGTACGACACGCCTTCGGCGTAGGCGGGAACGGGCACCTCGACGGCGAAGGAGCCGTCGGCGTTCATCGGAGCCGTGGCACCGAGGCCGGGGATCTCTCCCGTGGTGTTCGTGTCGTCGATCCACACGGTGTAGGTGTCTTCAGCCGCACCGACGACACGCAGTCCCAAGTAGATGCCGAACCCCGACGGATCGAAGCCCGAACCGCTCACCGTGACCGTGCCGCCCTCTCGGGGAGCCTGGGGGACGGTGACACCGACCGCGGCGTGCGCGGGAAGCGCGACGCCGACGATGGAGGCGGAGGCGATGAGGGCGGCGATGAGAACGCTCGCCAGAGCGCGCCAACGTGCGCGCACAGCAATATCCACGGGTACTCCTCGGGAAGGAAGGGAACGAAAATGCGCTCCGTTGCGCGTCAAAGTTTGAGGTTAGGCAAACCTTGCTGAGGTTAACCTAACCTATTCTCAGTAGCTTGTCAGCCGGTCGTTCGGCGCGGCAGGATGAGCGGCCGCCCCGTATCCGGGTCGGCAACCACGCGCACCCGCGTGCCGTAGATCTCCGCGACCCGATCCTGCGTCAGCACCGTCTGCGGAGATCCGTGCGCCGCCACCGTTCCACGGTCGACCATCGCAACGTCGTCCGCATAGGCGGCCGCGAGGGAGAGATCGTGCAGCACGACCACGACGGCCCGGCCATCCCGGGCGAGATCCCGCGCGGTGCCGAGCACGTCCTCCTGATGCCTCAGATCCAGAGCGGCGGTCGGCTCGTCGAGCATCACCACGGCGGTGTCCTGCGCAAGCACGCGTGCCAGCGAGACGCGAGCTCGTTCGCCCCCGGACAGCGAGGGCACTTCGCGGTCGAGCAGATGGCCGACGTCAGCACGCTGGATCGCCCGGCTCATCACGTCGATGTCGAGGTCGGCGCGATCCGTGCCGATCCAGGGAGAGCGGCCCATGTCGATCACCTCGCGGGCCGTGAACGCGAAGGCCACCTGATCCTCCTGCGGCAGAACCGCACGCCGGCGGGAGAGCTCGCGCGGAGACAGGGCGCGCATCGGCGCGCCATCCATCAGCACCTCGCCAGGGGCGGGATGCGCGTCACCGGTGAGCACACGCAGGAGCGACGACTTGCCTGCGCCGTTGGGCCCGACGAGCGCGAGAAGGCGCCCGTACGCGACCTCGATGGACACGTCGTCGAGGATGGTCGTCGACCCGACGCGATACGTGACGTGCCGCGCGGCGATCGCCGCGGCGGTCATGCCCATCCTCCCGCGCGGCGCCGGTTGCGGCGGATGAGCCAGAAGAAGAAGGGGCCGCCGATGAGCGAGGTGAGAACGCCGATCGGCAGGTCGGCCGCGGGCACGATGGTGCGGGCGAGGAGGTCGGCGTAGACGAGCATCGTCGCGCCTCCGATCAACGACACCGGAAGCAGGACCCGGTTCGAGGGACCCAGGAGCATGCGGGCGACATGCGGCACGACGAGGCCCACGAACGCGATGATGCCAACGAACGCGACCGCGACACCGGTGAGGAGAGCCACCAGCACGATCGAGACCAGACGCAGCCTCTCGATCTTCACGCCGAGGTGCGCCGCGGTGCGATCGCCGAGCGCGAGAAGGTCGTACCGCCGCGCGAGGCCGATCGTGGCGGCCGCGGCCGCCGTGCCCACGACGACCGTGATCGCCACCTCCGACCACCGGGTGCCGTTCATCGATCCGAGCTGCCAGAAGATGATCTGCTCCCGCGAGGCGGTGTCGCCGACGAACATGAGCAGAGCCAGCGCCGCTCCCGCGAACGCGTTCACGGCGATTCCGGTGAGCAGCAGGGTGACGGCCTCGGTGCGCCCCTGCGAGCGCGCCGCGGCATAGACGACGAGCGTGGCCGCGAGTCCGCCGGCGAACGCGAAGAGCGCGCTGCCCCAGGAGCCGAAGGCCGTCGCGCCGATCGTGATGGCGATCGCCGCACCGACGGCGGCGCCCGAGGAGACACCGACGACGCCGGGCTCGGCCAGCGGATTGGCGAAGATCGCCTGCATCACGGCCCCGGCAACGGCGAGGAGCGCGCCGACCGCGACCGACATCACCACGCGAGGGAGCCGGATCTGCCAGAGCGTCTGCTCGATGAGCGGGTCCACCGGCGCCCAGGCGTTGTCGATCCCGGCGGCGCGCAACAGCGATCCGACCACCTCCGGGGGGCCGATCGGCAGCTGCCCGATGCCGGCCGAAAGCACGATGCCGATGACCAGCAGCAGCAGTCCTGCTCCGATGACGACACTCCGACGCACACGACGCGCGGTAGCGGCCGGAGCGGTCGCCGCGGGAGCGGTCACCGCTCGTCCGGGGCGTAGATCGCCCGGGCGAGAGCAGCGAGCACGTCGGCCGCTCGCGGCCCGAAGGAGAGGATCTGCCCGTCGGCCATGTCCACGAAGCGGCGGTGCTCGCCGGCTGAGGTGAGGGCGATGGCCGGCTTGTCGGCGAGCAGTCCATCCACACCGCCTACGGATTCGATGCCACCGGTCATGACGAGGATGAGGTCAGGATCGGCGGCGACCATGGCCTCGTCCGTGAGCGGTTGCATCCCCCGCCACCCGAGTTCTCCGGCCACATCCACGCCCCCGAGGCCTTCGATCAGGGTGTCGGCCCCGGATTCTTCGCCGAACAGGTAGTAGACCCCGGCCGTGCCCCGCAGGTAGAGGAACACCATGCGCAGCCGATCATCCGGATCGGAAGGCGCGAGACGTGCGATCTGGGCGGACACCTCGGCGAGCTCGGCGTCGATCCGATCGGCCAGGAGCTCTCCGGCTTCGGGGGCACCGAACACCGCAGCGACGTCGCGCGCGAGCTCGGCGGCCCCCTCGAGGGAGGCGGACTCCTCGACGAAGACGACCGTGATGCCGACGTCACGAAGCTGCTCGACCACATCCCGTGGCCCGATGCTCCCGTCGGTGAGGACCAGTGTGGGCGCCAGGGCGATGACCGCCTCGGCATTGACGCTGTGGCCGTCGGTGGTGATGACGGGCAGATCCACGGCGCCTGGGAAGGTCGTCGACACGTCGCGGCCGACGAGCGTCTCACCGAAGCCGAGGCCCCACACGGTGGCGGCGAGCGACCCCGAGAGATCCATCGCGACCACGCGCGACGTGTCGGAGACGACGACGTCGGTGTCGCCGCCGCGGTCGTGCGAGACGACCTCGGCCGGCAGCTCCTGCGACGGGGATTCGACCACCGGCACAATCTCCGCCTCGTCGATGACCGCCGTGGACTCCCCCGTCCACGCGCGCGGATCCGCCAGCGGCACGACGTCGCTCAACGGCACCTGGGCGGAGGCCGTCACGGTCTCCTCCGCAGCGGAAGGCGCGGTTGCGCATCCCGTGACGATCAGAAGGACGCCCAAGAGCATGACCGTCGCGCGTCGTCTCACGGGGCCACCTCGGAATCGCCTCCGCGACGCCAGCGGCGCAGCACGACGACGGCGGCGGCCGTCGCCGCCGCCGCGATCAGCGCGCCGATGCCGGTCCACACGAGCCACGAGGCGTTGTCGGTGGTCGCCGCCGGCGGATCGACGTCGACGGCGGCGGGGTCAACGGTCGACGTGCTGGGCTCGGGGGTCGGAGAGGCAGCGGCCGGGCACTCGGCGACGATGGTGAAGCTCAGCGGATCGAAGGCGGTACCCGGCTCGTAGCTGCCGAACGCGGCGAACCCGTCTTCGGTGATCGCTGTCGGAGCATCCTCGACCGCGAGGGTGACGCTGTCGCCGTCGGTGGTCACGGTCATCCCCTCGAGGTCGACCTCGACGAAGCCGACCTCGGTCAGCGTCTCAGCGGTCGCGTCTCCGGCCATCGCATCTTCCATCGAGACGCCGGTGATGTCGACGACGATCTGCGCCGTGGCGGCGTCGACGATGACGAGCGAAGGGTTCTCGACCGTCGTGTCGAGAAGCCCGTCGTGGCCGGTGAAGTGGATGCCGCCGTCGACCGGGACCGTCCCGGCAGAACCGTCGGAGGAGACCTCACCCGCCGATGACGCGAAGAGGAACTCCGGCGTGGCGTAGGACACGTCCCCCGAGGTCTCCCATTCACCGTGCGCGATCGATCCCGAGATGTAGGACCGGAAGGACTCCTTGAACCCCCATGACGCGTCGGCCTCGACGACCTGACAGGTGGTCGCCTCCGGGGTCGGCGTCGTCGCCGCGGTCGCGGCGGGCGCCGCGGCGACCGCGGTGAGAGCGCCAACGGATGTCGCGAGGGCGGAAGCCAGGACGACACGGACCCGGCGGGCGGGGCCGGCGGCGTGCGCGGGTCCGATGGGGCGGGGAGAGGGGGTCGAACGGGCAGAGCGCACGCGGACTCCTGACATGCACGAGGCGAAAAATCGCCTACTTAGGGTGGGCTAACCTAATCTATCCCACCCGCCGCGCCGGCGCATTCCCGCACCCGCCCGGGCATCGCACAGTCCGTCAGGGCCGGAGCGGAAGCAGAGCGGCGATCTCCCGGGCACGCGTGCCCGACGCGCTCAGCTGCGCGGTGCCGGCGACATCCGACCATGTCGACTCTCCCGTCGCCAGGGCGATCCACGTGGCGGGCGTCATTTCGACGACGTTCGGCGGAGTTCCTCGGGTGTGGCGCGGACCTTCCACGACCTGGACGGCGCCGAACGGCGGCACGCGCACCTCGACGGAGTTCCCCGGCGCCTTCTCGGCGAGCAACTGCAGCAGGTAACGCACGCCGGTGCCGAGGTCGGCGCGGACGGGTTCGCCGCCGGCCGCCGCGGCGCCGCTCACAGCCGCGAGCGCGGCGCGGCCGTCATCCGTCGTGATCTTCCGAGCCATTCCTTGAGGCTATCCCCGCTCGGCCGTCGCCACCCGCCACCCGCCATCCCGGCAACCGGCGATCCCGGACCTCCCCGCCACCCGCACCGGCCACCGGCCACCGGCCACCGGCCACCGGCCACCGGCCACCGGCGGATCCTGGCCCCGCCCCGTCTCACCCGGTCCTAACTCAGGCTGGGGGCGGCATCGACTTCCAAAACCCGGCCTATTCGGCCACAACCCGACACCCGTCCTGAGTTGGGGCACGGCGCAGGAGGCGCAATCGCCGAGCAGCCCCGCCGCACGGCCACACACCACGGCCGACGCTGACCTACCCGCCACCGGCCGCTCGCCACCAGCCACCCGACCCTCCGACCACCCGGCCCTCCGACCCAGCCACCCGGCCCTTCGACCACCCGGCCACCCGGCCACCCGGCCCTCCGACCCAGGCCACCCGGCCACCCGGCCCTAACTCAGGCTGGGAGCGGGATCTACCCCCGAAACCCGGCTGTCTTCAGCCACAAGCCGACACACAGCCTGAGTTGAGGCGCGGATGAGGGAGGAGGGTCCAGACGGCGAAGGTCAAGCGCCGGAAGACGAGAAGGCGGAGGAGGGCCCAGACGGCGAAGGTCAAGGGCCGGAAGACGAGAAGGCGGAAGAAGGCCGCGGTTAGGCTGGCGGGGTGAAGATCCTCGTTCTCGGCTCGGGTGCCCGCGAGCACGCCATCATCCTCGCTCTCCGGTCCGAGCAGGCCGCGCACGACATCCTCGCTGCGCCGGGGAATGCCGGCATCGGGCGTGACGCCACTCTGGTCAGCCTCGACCCGAACGATCCCGTCGCGGTGACCACGTTCGCCATGGAGAACACCGTCGACCTGGTCGTCATCGGCCCTGAGGCGCCCCTCGTGGCGGGCGTCGCCGACGCACTCCGCGAGCGCGGCATCCCCGTCTTCGGTCCGGGCGCCGCCGCCGCGCAGCTGGAGGGCTCGAAGGCCTTCGCCAAGCGGGTGATGGATGCCGCCGGCGTGCCGACCGGCCGCGCCGTGCGCGCCGCCACGCCGGACGAGGTCGAGGCCGCCCTCGACGACCTCGGCTCGCCGCACGTCGTGAAGGCCGACGGACTCGCCGCGGGCAAGGGCGTCATCGTCACCGGCGACCGCGACGCCGCCCTCGCCCACGCCGCGCAGTATCTCCCGAGCGGGCCGGTGCTCGTCGAGGAGTTCCTGGCCGGCCCCGAGGTCTCGCTGTTCTTCGTGTCCGACGGCGACCACGTACTACCGCTCAGCCCGGCACAGGACTTCAAGCGCCTCGCCGACGACGACGCCGGTCCCAACACCGGCGGCATGGGCGCCTACTCACCACTGCCGTGGCTGGCCGACGGCTTCGGCGGCGAAGACGCCTTCGTCGACCTCGTCACCCGCGAGATCGCCGAGCCCGTCATCCGCCAGCTCGATGCCGAGGGTACGCCGTTCATCGGGCTTCTGTACGCGGGCCTCATCCTCACCGACACGGGTGTGAAGGTGATCGAATTCAATGCGCGGTTCGGCGACCCCGAGACGCAGGTCGTGCTTCCGCGCCTCGCCGATCCGCTGTCGGAGCTGCTGCTGGCCGCGGCGTCGGGACACCTCGAGGACCACGACCGCCCGTCGTTCTCGGATGCCGCGACGGTCACCGTCGTGATCGCGAGCGAGGGGTATCCCGCATCCCCGGCGACCGGACGCACACTGTCAGGCCTCGACCGGGCCGAAGCCCTCGACGGGGTGCACCTCGCCCACGCCGCGACCGCGCTGCACGACGGCGAATTCCTCGCCACCGGCGGACGCGTGCTGAGCGTCGTCGGCGTCGGGTCGTCACTGGCAGACGCGCGCGATCGCGTCTACCGCGGCGTCGACGCGATCGGCCTTGAGGGCGGCCAGCACCGCCGCGACATCGCCGCACGCGCCGCCGACGCCTGATTCGGATCGCGCCGCGGCGGCCACGCCGACCACGCTGCCGCCTGCAGCCTCGCTCGCGGTGCACACTTCCGTCGCCTGAGCCCCAACCACGCGCCCTCGAGGCCTTTCCGCCTCCCGCAGCCTCGCTCGCTCGTTCACAACTCCGCAGATTCCGACCGCCACGGGCTCATCCGCCGCCGTTTCGCCCGACATGCGCGCACGTTTGAGGAGTTGTGAACCGCGCCCGGGGCGGAGCGGCAGGTCGCCGCCCGGGGGATGCCGACCGCCACGTCGCATCGGTTGCCACGCGGCGGCGCCCCGCCCACGCGGCGGCGCGTGCGTAACTCCGCACAAACGGCTGCCGCGACGGCAGAACGGGGCGATTTCACCGCTGCGCATGTCCCGTTTGAGGAGTTGTGAACCGCGCGGCCGGGTGGAGCGGCACGTCGCCGCCGCGGTGACCGGGATAATGGCCGGGTGAGCACCGACGCACCCGCCCCCGCCTCGGCCGACCTGCCCGGTTGGCGTCACGTCTACTCGGGCAAGGTCCGCGACCTGTACGTTCCCGCCGACGTGGCCGACGCTGCAGACGCCGATCGGATGCTCGTGATCGCGAGCGACCGCGTGTCGGCTTTCGACCATGTGCTCTCCCCCGGCATCCCGGGCAAGGGCGAACTGCTGACGCGCCTCAGCATGTGGTGGTTCGACCGCCTCGCGGGCTCCGACGGCGGTCCGCGCATTCCGAATCACATCGTCGACGGCGCCGAGCCGCCGGCTGCGGTGGCGGGCCGCGCGATGGTCGTGCGCTCTCTCGACATGCTGCCGATCGAGTGCGTCGTGCGGGGCTACCTCACGGGTTCCGGCTATCAGGAGTACGTCTCGTCGGGCACCGTCTGCGGCATCCCGCTGCCGGCGGGGCTCGAGGACGGCGACCGCCTTCCCGAGCCGCTCTACACCCCGGCCTACAAGGCCCCCCTGGGCGAGCACGACGAGAACATCACGTTCGAGCAGTCCGTCGAGCTCGTCGGCGAGGATCAGGCGGCGGCCCTGCGCGACGCGTCGCTGGCGATCTACACCCGCGCCGCCGCCACTGCCGAGGCTGCGGGGCTGATCCTCGCGGACACGAAGTTCGAGTTCGGCCTCGATGCCGAGGGCACCCTGACCCTGGCCGACGAGGTGCTCACGAGCGACTCGTCGCGGTACTGGGATGCGGCTGCGTGGCAAGACGGCTCGACACCCGCCGAGCGTATGGCGAGCTTCGACAAGCAGATCGTGCGCAACTGGCTCGCCGCGCACTGGGACAAGACCGGCACGCCTCCCGAGCTTCCCGCCGAGATCGTCGAGCGCACCGCCGCCCGCTACCGCGAGCTCCTGGACCGCCTCACCGCCTGACCCCTCCCGGCGTCGTCAGCCGAGGAGAAGGCGCTCGAGGTTCTCGATCGGCTCGTACCAGCCCTGGTCGAGCACCCAGGTCTGCAGCACGCGGTCCCACCCGAGCGCGACACCCACCCCCACGACGAGCAGAATGCCGCCGACAACGCGGCGGAACACGCCGTGCGGGTCGCTCAGCCAGCCGAGCCTGCGCACGATCGCCGTGCCGGCGAGCGCCACCCCGAGCAGAGCGAGCGCGAGACCGATCGCGTAGGCGGTGACGTAGACCGTGCCGGCGGCGAAGCTCGCGGGAAGCACGGTCGCCACGATGAGCGCGTAGGTGGGCGAGCAGCTGCTGAAGGCCGGACCGAGCGCGGCGCCCAGGGCGACGTCGCCCGTGAGCCCGCCGCGACGGTATCCGCGATCGAGCAGGCGACCGCCGCCGGCTTGCAGCCCGGTGGCGACGGTGACCCGCTCCCACAGCGCCGGGAAGAGCATCGTGAGGCCGAGCACGGCGACGATGACGCCCGAGACGGCCTGCCAGATCCATGCCGGCACGCCGAGGAGCGCCGAGGTCGCCTTCAGCAGCAGGGTGAAGGCGATCACCGAGGCCGCCAGGGATCCCGCGATGACCAACGGCCGGAACCACTGCCGCTCGGCGATGCCGGCATCGGCCCGGGTGCGCGCCGCGGTGCCGCCGACGATCACGGGCAGCAGCGGCAGCACGCACGGCGCGAGCACCGTGAGCACACCCGCCGCGAACGCCACCAGCGTGAGCCCGAGCATCAGTCCAGGCCGAGGCCGGTCAGCGCCGTCTCGAGCGTCGGGTCGTCATAGGGCACGAACGACGCCGTCGCGGCACCGCTGTCGTCCAGCGCGACGACCGTCGTCTGCTGACGGACGTCGTATCGCTGCCGCAGGTCCTGCTGCGTGTCGTAGTCGACCTTGAGCACGGTCACCCCGTCGGGCACGCCCTGCGCGACGATGTCATCGTCGAGCGCGCGGCACTGCGGACACCACGTGGCGTGGAAGAACAGCACGCGCGTGCCCTCGGCCGCGGCGAGCGCGCTCTCGCTGTACTCCACGTACGCACCGGGCGAGGCCCCGGCGGCCGCGTCGCCGGCATCCGCCGTCTCGTCGCCATCGGCCGCGTCGGGCCCCCCGGCATCGGCGTCGGACTCATCCGCCTCGCCCGTGGGATCCGCCTCCCCCGTGGGATCCGCCTCGCTCGTGGATGTCTCGACCGCGGCGGGCTCTCCGCCGCCGGCCACGGACAGGGCGACGGCGCCCCCGACACCGACGACCAGCAGGCCCGCGACCGCGAGGGCGACGACGGTTCCGCGCTTCATGCATCCATCCTCCCTCTCCGGACGCGCCGAAAGCATGACGAAGCGGTGACGGATGCCGCCACCCGATATCGTGTCGGCGGCGCGGATTCGCCTGTCGCCCAGCCTCGAGGAGCACGTATGCCTGTCTGGTCCCTGCACGGAAACGGTCGAACCGTCGAGCCCGGCAAGGTGGTGGCGCCCGGGGAGCGGCTGAACTGGCCCGCCACGATAGCGATCGGCATGCAGCATGTCATCGCGATGTTCGGTGCGACGTTCCTCGTGCCGGTGCTCACCGGATTCCCCGTGCCCACGACGCTGCTGTTCTCGGGCGTGGGCACGATCCTGTTCCTGCTGATCACGCGCAACAAGCTTCCGAGCTACCTGGGTTCGTCGTTCGCATTCATCGCGCCGGTCACCGCCGCCACCGCCACCGCGGGCATGGGGTCGGCACTGGCGGGCATCGTCGCCGTCGGCGTGCTGCTGGCGGCCGTGGGCGTGATCGTGCAGGTCGCCGGACTCGGATGGATCGATCGCCTCATGCCGCCGGTCGTCGCCGGCGCGATCGTGGCCCTCATCGGCTTCAACCTCGCCCCGGTGGCGTGGGACAACTTCCAGCAGCAGCCCCTGACGGCGACCATCACGCTCGTCTCCGTGGTGCTGTTCAGCGTTCTCTTCCGCGGCTTCCTCGGCCGCATCTCGATCTTCCTCGGTGTGATCGTCGGCTACGTCGTCGCCCTGCTCTCCGGCGAGGTCGACTTCACGGCGCTTAACGAGGCCGCCTGGGTGGGCCTGCCGCCGTTCCAGATCGCCGACTTCGCCTCGCCCCAGACGTGGGGGGTGATCGCGATGTTCCTGCCGGTCGTGCTGGTGCTGATCGCCGAGAACGTCGGCCACGTGCGTGGGGTCGCGGCGATGACGGATGCATCGGTCAACCGTCACACCGGCCGCGCGCTCATCGCCGACGGCGCCGCGACCACCGTCGCGGGCCTGTTCGGCGGCTCCGGAACCACCACCTACGGCGAGAACATCGGCGTCATGGCCGCCACCCGGGTGTACTCGACGGCGGCGTACTGGGTCGCCGGCGCAACCGCCATCCTGCTCAGCCTGTCGCCGAAGGTGGGCGAACTGTTCAACTCGATCCCCGCGGGCGTGCTCGGCGGGGTGACGACCGCGCTGTACGGCCTCATCGGCATCATCGGCATCAAGATCTGGGTCGACAACCGCGTGGACTTCTCGCGTCCGGTCAACCAGTACACCGGAGCCGTCGCGCTGGTCGTCGCCATCGCCGGATTCACGATGCAGTGGGGCGACTTCCAGCTGGGAGCCATCGTCATCGGCTCCTCCGCGGCGCTGCTGATCTACCACCTCGGCAACGCGATCGCCCGCGCCCGCAGAACCGGCGCCGACGACGGTGGCCCCATCCCGGCTGTCGGGGCTCTCGGCGGCGACCCGGAGTGATCCGGAACACCACGACGGTCGCCGCGGTTGTTCATTCCCATGAATGAGAAAACCCGCGGCGACCGGCTGGCGTCCGCGACCTCGATGGGCGCGGTGACGCTGCTCGTCGCCGATCTCGACGCGATGATGCGCTTCTACCGCGACGTCGTCACTCTGCAGGTGCTCGCCGAGGACGCGACGTCGGCGACCCTCGGCCGTGCCGGGCACGCAATCCTGGTGCTGCGGCATGAGCCGACGCTCCGGCACGCCGTTCCCGGATCGGCAGGGCTGTTCCACACCGCGATCCTCTTCGAGAGCCAGCGCGCCCTGGCCGCCGCCCTGTACTCCGTCGCGCGCCACGCCCCGGGAAGCTTCACCGGCTCGGCCGATCATCTCGTCAGTCAGGCGTTCTACCTCACCGATCCCGAGGGCAACGGCATCGAACTCTACTGGGATCGAGCGCGCACGGAGTGGTCGTGGACCCACGGCCAGGTCGAGATGGCGACGCTGTTCCTCGACCCGAACGCGTTCCTCTCCGAACATCTCACCGATGAGGCGGCGCTCGGTGCCACCGCCGACGATCCCGCCGCGGTCGGACACGTGCATCTGTCCGTCGGGGATGCCGCCACGGCGCGCGCGTTCTACGCCGACACGATGGGGTTCGATGTGACCGCATCCCTCGGGAACCAGGCCGTCTTCGTCAGCGCCGGCGGATACCACCATCACATGGCGATGAACGTCTGGAATTCTCGGGGGGCCGGCCCGCGCATGCCCGCGCTCGGCCTGGGCCGCGTGGACCTGGTGCTCCCCGACGACGACGCCCTCGGCGCCCTGGGCGAACGGCTTCGGGATCGCGGGGTGCCGGTGCGCGACGACGGCCGCACCGTCACCTTCGACGACCCCTGGAACAACGTGCTGCACGCGGGGGTCTCCGGCCGCGGGTGAGGCGGCTCCGTGCAGCGATCAGGCGGAGTCGCGCACGATGAGATCGGCGGGAAGCACCGTCACGTGGGCAGGCTCGAGCCCGGCGAGGCGGTCGAGCAGCATGCTCGCCATCTGCTCGCCCTGCTCGAACGACGGCTGGCGAACCGTCGTCAGCCGTGGGGTGACGGATGTCGCAACCGGGGAATCGTCGAACCCGACGATCGCGACGTCACCGGGAACCGATATGCCCTCGGCCGCCAGCACGCTGAGCACACCCTGCGCCATGAGGTCGCTCGCGACGAAGATCGCTTCGGGGCAGGGACCCGCCGCGAGCATGCGGCGCATCGCGGCGGCGCCGCCGTCGGTGGTGAAGTCGCCGTCCTCGACGATTCCCTCGGCGAGGTCGGCGGCGGCGAGGGCATCGCGATACCCCTGGAGGCGGTCGATCGCCGCCGGCATGTCGAGCGGGCCGCTGATCGAGGCGATCGTGCGGTGGCCCTTGCCGATCAGGTGCGCGGTCGCCTCGTAGCCGCCGCGGCGGTTGTCGACGTCGACGTAGTAGTCGCGTTCGCGCGTGGTCACGGGACGGCCGCCGTAGACGACGGGGACGGCGGCAGCGATGCGATCCAGGTACGTGTCGCTGGTGTGGTGGGAGACGACGATGGCGCCGTCGACCGCACCCGAGCGCATGTAGCTCGTGGTCTTGTCGCCCGGGTCGTCGCTCGCGATCACGAGGTTGAGCACGTAGTCGGACTGACTGAGGCGTGCATTGATGCCGGAGACGACCGAGGCGAAGAACGGGTCCCCGAAGAACCGCGTGGTGTCCTCGGGCACGATCAGCGCGATCGCGTGGGTCTGACGACTGGCGAGGGTGCGCGCGGCGCGGTTGGGCACGTAGTTGAGGTCGGCGATCGCGCGGGTGACCGCTTCGACGGCCTCCGGGCTGACGGCGGGGGAACCGTTGACGACGCGTGACACCGTCGACCTCGACACCCCGGCCTCGGCGGCGACCTCCTCGATCGTGACGGCCCCGCGAGCTGCGGACGACGTGGTCACCACGACTCCTTCCCTACGCCTGCGCGATCGGGCGGTGCGGGATCACAGCGCGCGCGAGGCGATGATGCGAGCGTACTCGCGACCGCTGTCCTTCACGGCCCGCTCCTGCGTGGCGTAGTCCACGCGCACGATGCCGAACCGCTTCTCGTAGCCCCATGCCCATTCGAAGTTGTCGAGCATCGACCAGTAGAAATACCCGCCGACCTCGACACCCGCCTCGATCGCGTCGAGCACGGCACCCAGGTGCCCGCGCAGGAACTCGACGCGGTCGGCGTCGTGCACACGCGTCTCGCCGCCTTCGACGATCGCGACGTCGTCGTAGGCGGCACCGTTCTCGGTGACGTACAGCGTCGTCCCGGCCGGGCCCGCGTAGTCGGCCGACACCCGCTGCAGCAGGCGGGTGAGTCCTTCCGGCTGCACCTCCCACTGCATCGGGGTGCGGGGAAGCCCCCGCTCGTGCCAGAAGATCCCCTCGTGCGAGGGGAACGCCGAGTGCGCGGGACGGGCGGTGGGCGCATCGCCGCCGACCGGTGCGACTTCCGGCTCGTGCCCGCCGACGTATTCGCCGTGGTAGTAGTTCACGCCGAGGGAGTCGATGCGGCTCGCGATCGTCGCGAGGTCGCCCGGCTGCACGGCGGTCTCGAACGCGGCGACGGCGTCGGCATCCACTCGCCGGATGTCCTCGACCACGTCCGCCGGATACTCTCCGCGGAAGATCGGATCGAGGAACCAGCGGTTGAACTGGCCGTCGATGCGACGCGCGGCGTCGGCGTCGGCGGGGTCGGCTGGGTCCACGGCGTCGGCGACGGTGAGGTTCAGGGTGATGCCGAGGTTCAGCGATGCGTCGCGCTCGCGGAGCGCGGAGATCGTCTGTCCGTGCCCGAGCAGCAGATGGTGCGAGGCGAGCAGGCCCTCTTCCACGCTGTAGTGACCGGGAGCATGGATGCCGGCGGTGTAGCTGAGGAACGACGAGCACCACGGTTCGTTGAGGGTCGTCCACACGCGCACGCGATCCCCCAGCGCGTCGTGCATGTCGAGCGCGTACTCGGTGAAGCGGGCTGCCGTGTCGCGGTTCGCCCACCCGCCCCTCTCCTGCAGCGCCTGCGGCAGATCCCAGTGGTAGAGGGTGAGCCAGGGCAGGATGCCCGCATCCAGCAGCTCGTCGACGAGACGCTTGTAGAAGTCGACGCCGGCCGCGTTCACCGCACCGCCATCGGGGCGCACGCGGGACCACGACGTCGAGAAGCGATAGGTGTTCAGGCCCATCTCCGACATGAGAGCGACGTCATCGCGGTAGCGGTGGTAGTGATCGCAGGCGATGTCGCCGTTGTCGCCGTTGATCACGGCGTCGGGCACGCGGCAGAAGGCGTCCCAGATCGAGTCGCGACGACCGTCTTCGTGGGCCGCGCCTTCGATCTGGAAGGCCGCGGTGGCGGCGCCGAACAGGAAGTCCGACGGGAATGGGCGCGAGGGAACTGACATCCGGGGGGAGTCCTCTCGGGAGGTGGTGGCGGTCATGGTGCTCATCCCTTCACGGCTCCTGCCATGATGCCGCTCACCAGCTGCTTGCCGACGAAGACGAAGAGGATCAACAGGGGGATGGTCGCCAGCAGCACGCCCGCCAGGACGATGGAGTAGTCGACGAAGTAGTTCGACTGCAGCAGCGACAGCGCCACCGGCAGGGTCGGATTCTGCCGGTCGAGCACGATGAACGGCCAGAAGAAGTTGTTCCAGGCGGTCACGAACGTGAACAGACCGAGCATCGCGGCGGCCGGTCGCGCGGCGGGCAGCCCGATCGTCCAGAAGGTGCGGAAGGATGTCGCACCGTCGACGCGCGCCGCCTCGATGAGCTCGTCCGGGACCGACTGGCGCAGGTACTGCGTCATCCAGAACACCCCGAACGCCGTCACCAGCGCCGGCACGATGATGGCGCCGATCTGCCCGGTCCAGCCGAGGTCGGCGAAGAGGATGTACAGCGGCACGACGCCCAGCTGCATCGGCACGGCCATCGTGGCGATGACGAAGACGAGCAGCCCGTTGGCGCCGCGGAACCGCAGCTTCGCGAATGCCCATCCGGCGAGGGTCGAGAAGAACACCACGGACAGGGCGATGAGCGCCGAGCTGTAGATGGAGTTCCAGAGCGCCAGCCAGAAGTTCACGGCCGGGTCGTTGACGACCGCGAGGGCGTTGTCGATGAAGTTGCCGCCCGGCAGCCACGACATGTTGGGGTCGCGGATGGTGGAGGCGTCGCCGGATCCGATGAGGAACGACCAGTAGAAAGGGAACAGCGATCCGCCGAGCACGATCGCCAGCACGCCGTAGACGAACCAGCCCGGTCGCGATCCGCGGATCGCGCGGCGGCGACGCGGTCGCCGCTTCTCCTCGGTGGGGATGTCGCCGTCGGCGATGGTGACGGGAGGAGTGGTGGTGGTGCTCATCGCTCGTCCTCTCGGGTCGGGCCGGTCGCGGATGCGGCGCGCGCACGGGCGTCGCTCTGCACGGCGAGCCGGGCGGATCGGGCGGCGGCGCGGCGTTCGGATCGGGTCTGGGTGGTGCGGGTTCCCTCGGTGCGCACCAGCCCCTGGGTGACGAACAGGTTGATCACGCCGATGAGCAGGATGATGATGAAGAGGATCCACGCGAGGGCGGCGGCGCGGCCGAAGTTCCATTCGCCCCAGCCGATGTTGTAGAGCCAGAGGGTGATCGTCAGCCACTGCGAGTTCGGTCCGCCGGTGCCGTACTGGTCGTACATGCGCGGCTCGTCGAAGATCTGCAGACCGCCGATGGTGGAGGTGATGATCACGAAGATCAGCGTCGGGCGCAGGCTCGGCACCGTGATCGAGAAGAACTGGCGCACCTTGCCCGCGCCGTCGACCGTCGCGGCCTCGTAGTAGTCGCGCGGGATGGCCTGCATGGCGGCCAGCAGGATGAGGGTGTTGTAGCCGGTCCAGCGGAAGTTCACCATCGTCGCGATCGCGATGTGGCTGGCGAACGCATCCGAGTGCCACTGGATGGCGGGAATGCCGAGGTTCTGCAGCGTCGTGTTGACGAGGCCGTACTGGTCGCCGAACAGGTTGCTGAAGATGAGCGCGACGGCCACGGGCGCCATGACGTAGGGGACGAGGACCCCCATGCGCCAGAAGGTCTTGGCGCGGATGTTCTGGTCGAGCATCGCGGCGATGAAGATCGCGGCGATCAGCTGCGGGATGGATGACAGCAGGAAGATGCTGAAGGTGTTGCGCAGAGCGATCCAGAACTTCGGGTTCCCGAGGATCCAGCTGTACTGCTCGAAGCCGACGAACTCGCCCGCGTTCCGCACGAGGTCCCAGTCCATGAACGAGATGACCGCGGTGTAGGCGATCGGGAACAGTCCGACGATCGCGAACAGGATGAAGAACGGCGAGATGTACAGGTAGGGCGAGAACTTCAGGTCCCACCTGCTCAGCCGATGCCCGAAGGCGACGCGCCTGACGGGGCGCTGCGGTTCGGGGGTCTCGCTCCACCGGCTCGGGGCCCTCGGCGGGGTGGTTGTCGCGGTCACGACGGTCCTCGTTTCATGCGTGCGATACGGCGGCGGCGGTCGGTGCTCCGGGGGCGGATGCGCGGTCGCACCCGCCCCCGGAAGGCGTCAGCCGATGAGATCGACTTCCGAGACCCACTGGTCCCACGAGGTCTGGGCGTCCTGCGTGCCGTCTTCGACACGGGTCAGCGCCTGCTGCATCGCGTCGTTGATCTGGAAGTAGTACTCACCCTTGAACGGCGACACGGTGACGGCGTTGGCCCGGTCACTCAGGATCGATCCGACCGGTGCGTCGTTGAAGTACGCGTTGGTGGCCTCCAGCAGCGTCGGGTCGGTCAGTGCCTCGTTCTGGCTCGGGAACGTTCCGGCGGCCTCGAAGGCCGTGATCTGCTGCTCGGGAGCGGTCAGCCAGTCGGCCAGTTCCTGCGCGGCCCCGACGTTGGCGCCGTTGCCGGGGACGGTCAGGTACGACCCGCCCCAGTTGCCGCCGCCGTTCGGGAAGACGTTCGCGATGTCCCAGCCGGTGGTGTCGGCTGCGTTGCCCTCGATGACGCCGAGCATCCAGCCCGGGCAGAGCATGGTGGCGAAGGCGCCGTTGGACAGACCCGCGAACCAGTCGTCGGACCACTGACCGAGGTGGGCGGACTGGTCCGCGCTCGCCTCGAGCACCTGGTTGTAGATGTCGGCGACCTCGGGGTTCTCCGTCGCGGTGATCTCGCCCGTCTCGGGATCCTCGTACGCGGCGGGCAGCTGGTTGACCATGCCCTGGTAGGTGCCGCCGGCGGAGTCGAAGAACGCGTTCCCCGTGGCATCCACGTACTGCTCACCCATCTCGAAGTAGGTGGACCAGTCGCCCTCGAGCATCGCGGCGACCTCGTCGCGATCGGTGGGCAGGCCCGCCTCCGCGAACAGGTCGGAGCGGTAGCAGACGCCTTCGGGCCCGATGTCCGTGCCATAGCCGATGAGGTTGCCCTCCGCGTCGGTGGCGGCCTCGACCTTCCAGTCGAGCCAGCGGTCGGAGAGGTCGGCGGGAACCGGTGCGAGCAGGTCGGAGTACTCCATCACCTCGGGCAGCCAGTCGACCTCGATCGCCTCGATATCGGCGAGACCGGTCTTGCCGAGCTTCTGGAAGTAGTTGGCGCGGGCGTCGTTCGAGGTGGCCGCGCGGTTGTGCACGATCGTGACGTTCGGGTGCTCGTCCATGTACTCCTGCAGGAGCTCATCGGTGTAGCCGAAGTCGTTGAAGGTGGCGATCGTCAGCTCGACCTCTTCATCGCCCGAGCCGCTGCCGGACGAGTCCGACGAGCCGGCGCAGCCGGCGAGGACGAGGGTTGTGGCGGATGCCGCGGCTGCCGCGGCAGCGGCGCGACGCAAAGCGCGTGATTTCACGGGTCACTCCTTTGTGGTGTGGGTCCTGGTGGATGTCGGTGCTCGCCGCATGCTGGTCATGAGAGCGCTCTCACCGAACGAGGAGAGACGCTACGGGAGCGCTCTCATGATGTCAAGGGAGCGCTCCCACGCGGTGATCACAGTTTGGTCACACGTCCGTCGGACGCATCATCAGGGCACATTCACAAAGGGGAATATGGCCTCAGCGACGCGGCGAACGCGGGCGGAGCAGCCGTGGGATGGGCTCGTCTCGCAGCCGCAGCGGGGCGACCAGACGCGCGAGGGCGAGCGCCGCAAACCCCGCGATGAGCTTGTCGGCGAGTGAGGCGAGGAAGTTCACGGAGAACAGCGCGAGCCACATGCCCTGGGCGGTACGCAGCGCACTGATGTAGGCGTCCGTGACATGGCCCGATCCGTCGCCGTCGTACAGCAGTCCGTTCAACGGAGCGGCGATGAGGGTGCACACGAGTGCCACGACGAGGTTGAGCACGACGAAGCGAGGGATCGTGTGGGCGAACCGGCGGATCCCGTATCCCCACAGCACCGCACCGGCGGCGTTGACGAGCCCGAACAGCATGGTCTCGGGAGAGGTGATGAGGGCCGCGAGGAGGTTCGTGGACACCCCGACCGCCAGGCCGTACCAGGGCCCGAGGGCGAAGGCCGCGGTCGCCGTGCCGATCATGTCGAGGTAGACGGGCAGACGCAGCTCCCCCGCCACCGCGGTGCCGAACAGGTTCAATCCCACCGACCCCACGAGGATCGCGACGATCAGGCTCGCCCGCAGCGTGGCCAGGGTGGGGCCATCAGCGTCCGCGTGCGTCGTCGTCGGTGCCGCGCCGGCACTGGGTGTCGGGCTGGTGCTGGGGATGCCGGTGCTGGGCGGCGGGCTGGTGCTGACCGTCTGGCCCGGGCTCGGAACGGCGCCGGTGCTGGGCGACCGGACCGTGTCGGCGGCCGTGGTCAGCGAGGCCGTGTCGGTGGCATCCGAGTCCGGGCCCTCTGCGCCCACGACCGCCCCACGGTCGGTTCGCGCCGCCAGACAGCGTCGACGCCAGTCGCGGGCGGATTGCTCGTCGCCACCGAGAGCGAGGACGATCTCGGCGACGAGGTCGGCGTTGATGCGCCGCCGGCCGGGCCGGAACACGTCGTACACCGTCGAGCGGGCGATCCGCGCTCCCGCCGGGCTCGCGCCCTCGGCTTCTCGCCGGCGCGCGATCCGCGCAGCGATGTCGGCGTACGACACGTCGCCGGATTCGATACGGAGGCGCTGGAGGTCCGCGGCGATCGCGTCGAAGGGTGCAGATGCGCGCGTGGACGCATCCTCTTCTTCTGTCATCGTCTCCCCCGATGCCCCCCCCCGGCACAGTGATCCTGATGCTACGACACCGAATCGGCAGGTATCGATTCCACCGTCACACGGCGACCCGAGCGAGCCCGCGAACGCGATCTGTCTGTCCGGGAGTGTCCGGAATCGGCGTCGACCCGGGGCGCTGACCGCCCTGTCCCGTTGACTGGTGCACGTCGCCGCCGTCTCGACCTCGGGCGAAGTGGGGGCCGCGAGGCTCGCCCGTCGAATCCGGCCGCGGCGACGATGACTGACCGGCGTTCATCCGCGCCGTCAGCGGAGGCGCGGGTGTCCGGGGGACGATGCGGCCTTCGACAGGGTGTGGCCGCGGTGGGGGCCGCGGCCACACCCTCTCCTTGCCATCGCCGGGCTCGGAGACGCGGCCCGCGCAGATAGGATGGTCGCGATCCCTGCCCGCGACATCCGGAGCCTCGTATGCCCACCATCGTCGTCGACGTCATGCCCAAGGCCGAGCTGCTGGACCCGCAGGGGAAGGCCGTCTCCGGCGCCCTGGGGCGCCTCGGCAACACCGATTTCTCGGACGTCCGCATCGGCAAGCGGTTCGAGCTCACCGTCGACGGCGAGGTCACCGACGAGGTGCTCGCCTCGGCGCGCAAGATCGCCGATGAGATCCTGTCGAACTCCGTGATCGAAGACGTCGTGGGCATCGAGGTGGTCGAGTGACCGCCCGCATCGGGGTCATCACCTTCCCGGGTTCCCTCGACGACGTCGACGCGCGACGCGCGATCGCCCTCGCCGGCGCAGAGCCCGTCGCACTGTGGCACGGCTCGCACGACCTCGACGGTGTCGATGCACTCGTCCTGCCCGGGGGCTTCAGCTACGGCGATTATCTGCGCGCCGGAGCCATCGCCGCCCTCGCGCCGATCATGGCCGAGGTGAAGGACGCCGCCGCGGCGGGAATGCCCATCCTCGGCATCTGCAACGGCTTCCAGATGCTCGTCGAGGCGCATCTGCTGCCGGGCGGGCTCATCCGCAACGCCCATCAGCAATTCATCCGCCGCGATCAGCGGCTGCGCGTGGAGAACACCGACACCGCCTGGACGGCGCGGTTCACCGCGGAGCAGGAGATCGTCATCCCGCTCAAGAACGCCGACGGCGGGTACACGGCCGACGCCGACACCCTTGCGCGCATCGAGGGAGAAGGGCTGGTCGCGTTCCGCTATCTGGGCGTCAATCCCAACGGCTCCCTCAACGACATCGCCGGTCTCACCAACGAGCGCGGCAACGTCGTCGGTCTCATGCCGCATCCGGAACATGCCGTCGAGGCCGGCTTCGGGCCCGACACAGCTGCGGCGATGCGCTCCGGCGTCGACGGCCTGTCCTTCTTCACCTCGGCCGTCTCGACTCTCGTCGCCGCCGCCTGACGTCACCCGGGGCGCCTTCCCGCGCCCCACCCCGCCCCGCCCCGCGTTCCCCGGTTCACCTGTCACGGGATGTCGCATCCGCCGGGGATGCCGACATCGCGTGACAAACGAATCGCGAAAGCGGCTCGTCGGGCCGCGGGAGGGCGGGAGAGCGGGATCAGACGGTGCCGGCCGGGGGCCAGACGCCGATGATGATCGCCATGACGACGAGCGTGACCAGTTCGTGCGCGATGTTCAGCACCGTCAATGAGGTCGGGCGACCCTCGAACGCGTCGTGGGTGATGAAGCGCGCCGCGGTGAAGCCCGCCCAGAGGATCACCGAGGTGGCCAGCGTCGCCCACAGGTATCCGCCGCCGTAGAAGTGCCACGCGATCGTCGCGGCACCGGCGAGCACCCATGCGGTGATGAAGCTCACGATGAGGGTCGTGATGATCGGCCACAGCGCGGTCGCGGCGGGCCGGTCCATGTCGACCTTCGCCAGCCGGGCCCACCGTGTACCGAACACTTTCGGCGTGTACCAGATCGACCCCACCACCATGGAAGACAGAGTCGCGATCAACACGGCCCAGTAGTTGATCTCGGGAATGGTCATCTCGGCCTCCTCGTCACGCCGACGGCGTGTGCTCGGCGCGAGCGTATCGCCCACCGGCGCCGACCGCATCCGATCTGCGCGCACGCGATAGCGTGGCGAGGTGACTTCCGGCACCTCATCCCTCGTCGTCAGCGTCCCCACCGAGCGCCTCGCGCACGACATCCAACCTCTTCCCGAAGGCGTCGAGGTGGTCGTATGGCCGATGGACGGCCCCGCCCCGCAGCAGCGATTCGACATGGTCGTGCCGCCGTACATGTCGATGAAATCGGTGCTGGAGCATCTGAGCGGACTAGATGTGGCGCTCGTGCAGTCGCAGTCGATCGGCTACGAGGGCGTCGAGGACCTCGTCCCCGACGGCATACGCTTCGCAAACGCCTCGAGCGTGCACGAGACGTCGACGGCGGAGCTGGCCGTCGGACTCGCCATTGCGTCACAGCGCGGAATCGACCGGTTCGCACGCACGCAGGCGCACGGTCAGTGGGAGCCGTTCGTCGCCCCCAGCCTCGCCGACCGGCGCGTCATGGTGCTCGGCTACGGCGGCGTCGGAAAGGCCATCGCCCGCCGCCTGTCGGGCTTCGAGGTCGAGATCATGCCCGTCGCCTCGCGCGCGCGCGACGAGGACGGGGTGCGCGTGCACGGCGTCGCCGAGATGCGCGAGCTGCTGCCGCACACCGACATCGTCATCACCTCGCTGCCCGGCGGCGACAGCACGCGCCACATCATCGACGACGGTTTCCTGTCGGCGCTTCCCGACGACGCCCTCGTGGTCAACGTCGGACGCGGACCCCTGATCGACACCGATGCGCTCGTCGACCACGTGACGCGCGGGCGCATCCGTGCCGCGCTCGACGTGACCGATCCCGAGCCGCTGCCGGCAGACCATCCGCTGTGGACGCTGCCGGGCGTCTTGATCGTGCCGCACGTCGGCGGCGCGACGACCGCCATGACGCCGCGCATCGCTGCGCTCGTGCGAACGCAGATCGAACGGCTCGCCGCAGGCCAGGCGCCGCTGAACGTCGTTTTCGGCGGCTGATCCGCGACACCCGAGAGCGGGCTGTCTTTCCGAGACCGGGTGCGTGCGGCCAGGTCTCGGACCGTGTGCCAGGTCTCGGGTGTGTCCGGGCGGCTCTAGAGCAGAACGAGCACGCCGGCGACGATCGACAGCGCGGCGAGGATCAGCGCGATCGTGATGAGCACGACGTGCACGCGATAGAACGTCGTGCGCTTCCCGCTCGCGTCGGTCGCGCGAGCATCATTCGCGATGCGCGGATAGAAGCGCGGCCACACCACGACGTTGAAGACGGCGTTGACGAACAGCACGGCGGCAGCGAGGATCTCCACCCTCCCAGGCTAGTCGCGCCGACTCCGCCGGACGGCACGCCGTCACGTGGCGAACAACACCGGAGATCCGCGCCGCGAAGGCCGCCACAGGGCCATTCCGGCGGCTGGACCGAGGAATCTCCTGCGTTGTTCACGGCAGCGCGGCTCGATACGGGATGCGGCGTCGCGCGGGACGTAGCGCCGCGCGGGACGTGGCGGCGGGTCAGGGGGTGTCGATGTCGGCGCCCGACCAGAGGTCGCCGCAGTCGACGCGCGTGACGGCGTGGGCTCGCAGGTAGGCGCGGGCGCCGTCATCGCCCGCGACCTGCTGGGCGATCTCATCCAGGTGGCGGCCGCCGAGCAGCACCGGATGACCCGGGGCTCCGGCGTAAGACGCCTGCACCAGGGCGCCGGCGACGTCCGTTCCCGCGGCGTCGATCACCCGACGCACCGCGGCTGCTGGCGCGTCGGGCACGTCGACCGGCAGCACCACGACGGCCGCCACCCCGCCCGCCGTCACCCCGGGCGCCGTCACGCCGCCCACCGCCGCGCCGTTCGCCGCAACGAGGCCCGCGCGCAAGGTGGCCGACAGGCCGGCCGCCCAGTCGGCGACGTGCACGACTTCGGCCCCCGCCGGCACGAGGCCCGCGACCTCGTCGCCTCGCGCGCCGACCGCGACGAGCACGCGGTCGCACCCTCCTCGGCTCAGGGCCTGCACCGCCCGCACGAGCCATGGGGTTCCCGCCGCGTCTCGCGCCAGGCCCTTGGGAGCGCCGAATCGCGTGCCGGCACCGGCGGCGAGGACGAGCCCGACGATCGGCACGGCGCGGTCTCCCATGGCGTGGAAGCGTAGCGCGCCGGAAACACGACGGGGGTAGCGTGACGGCATGCTGGGCTTGGGATCCGAGGCGCACCGCCGCCTGCGCGCCGGCGAGCGCCTGGGCGTCGCCACGGTGATCGGAGTTCCCGGCAGCGCGCCGCGCGGCGTCGGGGCGTCGATGGCGGTCACCGTCGAGGGCGAGGTGATCGGCTCGATCTCGGGCGGATGCGTCGAGGCCGATGCCGTCGTGCTCGCCCGTCTCGCGCTGGCGACCGGATCGGCCCATCGCGCGACATACGGCCTGCCCGACCGCGACGCTCCGGCAGCGGGGCTCGCGTGCGGTGGCCGCATCGACGTGCTCGCCTACCCCATCGCCGTCGACGACCCCGTCGTTGCCGACGTGCTGGAGCGCGAGGACGCCGACCGTGCGATCACCGTGGGCCTGATCACCACCGGGCCCGACGCGGGACGCGCGTATGCGTCCCACGACGCCTCGGGACTCCCCGCCGCGCTCGAGGCCGACCTCGCCCGCGCAGCCCTCCTCCGCGAGAGCCGGCGCCTGGATCCCGCCGTCGACGCCGCCTCCACCGACCCGGCCTGTGAGCGGCCGGCATCCGAAACGCTCACCCCACCGGAGATGGTCGCGCTCAGTCGCGCGCCGCGCCCGCGACTCATCATCGCCGGCGCCGGCGAGCACGCTGCGGCGCTGTGCCGTATCGCGACCGCCGCGGGGTTCGCGGTGACGATCGTCGACGCGTGGGAGGTGCTCGTCACCGCGGAGCGATTCCCGGATGCCGCACGACGCGTCGTCGCCGCTCCCCACGATTACCTCGCCGACCAAGGTCCGGAAGACGTCGATCTGCGCACGGCGGTGTGCGTCCTCACCCACGACGAGCGGCTGGACATCCCAGCGCTGCAGACCGCCATCACGCTGCCGGTGGGCTTCGTCGGAGCGCTCGGCGCACGCCGCACCGTCGCCCGGCGCGCGCACCTCCTCGCCGAGCGGGGGGTGTCCGCAGACGCGATCGCGCGCATCCACATGCCCCTCGGACTCGACCTCGGCGGACACTCACCCGACGAGACGGCCATCGCGGCGCTGGCGGAGATCGTCGCCGCCAGACACGGAGGCACGGGCGCACCCCTCCGCGAGACGACGGGCCCGCTGCACGACACCCGCGATCGCGCGCGTCACGGCGCGAACGGCGCGGAGTCGCCGGCGCGCTCGTGCTAGCCTGCCGCGCGACGCGGTCCTATCAACCATGGCCTCTCGGCCGAGCACCGGATTCCGGGCGGTTCAGGGCGGGGACACCAGCGCATCCGACGCTGCACCCGAAGGAGAACCATGTCCACCACGCCCGCTCCCGTCGACAAGTCGCAAGCCGGCCTCGACACCCGTCAGTACCACATCGGCATCGCACCGGGTGAGGTGTCGAGCGTCGCCCTGCTGCCGGGCGATCCGTTCCGCGTGCCGCTGGTCGCGGAGTTCCTCACCGACGTGCGGGAGGTCGCGCACAACCGGGAGCACCGCACCATGACCGGCTGGTACAAGGGGCGTCACATCACCGCGACCTCGACGGGTATGGGATGCCCCTCCACGGCCATCGCGGTCGAGGAGCTCGCGCGCGTGGGCGTGACGAGCGTCATCCGCGTCGGGTCGTCGGCGGGGCTGCAGTCGGGCATCGCGCCCGGCGACCTCCTCGTGAGCGAAGGCAGCTACCGAATGGACGGCACGACCGATGCGTACCTCCCTCGCGGCTTCCCGTCGCTGCCGGATGCCGAGCTGACACTCGCGCTGAAGCGGAACGCGGAGCGGATCGCCACGGCCGCCGGCACGCGCGCGTATACCGGGATCAGCACATCGAGCGACGCCTTCTACGCCGAGACGCCGGAGCTGATCGCGGAGCTGAACGGCATGGGCATCCTCAACATGGAGATGGAGGCCTCGGCGATGTACGTCGTCGCCCGCCTCCGGGGGATGCGTGCCGGCATGGTGTGCGCGGCATCCAGCAACCTCGTCGACGGCGCCTCGGTCTACGGCGACACCAAGCAGGCGCTCAAGGACGGCTGGATGCACTCGATCGAGGCGGCCCTCGACACCGCCGCCGAGCTCGCGCTCTGACACCGGCCCGGGTTCTCGGGCGGCAGCGGTGGTGCGGCAAGTGCACGCGTTCTCGGCGAGTGAACGAGGAGGCGACGGTCTCGAGGGCGTGCACTCGGCGAGTTCTCGCGCATTCGACACGGCCGTGAGCACGCGCACGGATGCGCGGCTCACGCGTGCGAAACACCGGCGTAATGCCGCGGTGGTTGACTCTCCACACCTGTTCATGTGATCAACATCCCGAGGCGCCCGTGGACATCACGACCATCCGCGACTTCCGTGCCGCGCGCACGGCGGACGACCTCGCCCTCGCCGAGGGTGAGGTCGTCATCGCGGGCGGAACCTGGCTGATGAGCGAACCGCAGCCGGCCACGACCGGCTTCGTCGACCTCATGGCGATGGGCTGGCCGGACCTCGAGGTCACCGCCGAGGGCCTGCGCATCGGCGCCACCTGCACGATCGCGCGCCTCGTGCGCTGGGCCGAGCGCGAGGCTCCCGCGGCCTGGACCGCCGCGCCGCTGGCCGTCGACGCGGCCAACGCGCTGCTCGCGTCGTTCAAGATCTGGAACACCGCCACCGTCGGCGGCAACATCTGCCGCTCGTTCGCGGCAGCCGGCATGGTCGCCTTCACCGTCGCCCTCGACGGGGTCGCGGTGATCTGGTCGCCCGATCCGGACGCACCCGGCACCCTCCGCGAGCGACGCCGACCGGTCGCCGAGATCATCACCGGCAACGGCATGAACTCGCTCGCACGCGGCGATGTGCTGCGCGCGATCGAGATCCCCGACGCCGCCCTGCGGTCGCGTGCCGCGCTGCGCAAGATCGCGCTGGCCGAGCTCGGCCGATCCGGTGCCGTGGTCACCGGGCGCATCGATCCCGACGGCACGAGCGTGTTCGCCGTCACCGCCGCCACCGCCACGCCGACCGTGCGGCGGTTCGCTACGCTGCCCGAGGAGCAGGTGCTGACGGATGCCGTCGCCGGCGCATCCGGCTACTACACCGACCCGCTGGGGGCCGCCGACTGGCGTCGCGGGGTGAGCGTCGAGCTGGCGCGGCGCGTGCGGGCGCAGCTGGAGGAGGCCGCGTGAGGTTCGACGTCAACGGCTCCGCCATCGAGGCCGACCCCGCCCCGGGCCAGTGCCTGCGCACGCTGCTGCGCGAGCACGGGCACACCGAGGTGAAGAAGGGATGCGACGCCGGCGACTGCGGCGCCTGCAGCGTGATCCTCGACGGCGAGCCGGTGCACTCCTGCATCATCCCCGCCGCGCGCATGGAAGGCCGCACCGTCACCACGGCCGCCGGTCTCGCCCCGGGCGACGAGCTGCATCCGGTGCAGGAGGCGCTGGTCGAGAACTTCGGCTTCCAGTGCGGATTCTGCACGCCCGGCATGGCCGTGACCGCATCCACCCTGTGCGAGCACGATCTCGACGACCTCGATCGGCGGATGAAGGGGAACCTCTGCCGCTGCACCGGCTATCGCCCCATTCGCGCGTCGATCCGCGAGGCTGTCCTCGGCCCGGTCCGTGAGACAGGTCCAGCCGCGGCGCATCCCCCCACCACCACCTCTTCCACCACCACCCCTTCCACACCCACCCCTTCCATGTCCCGAAAACCGTCGGCAAAGGCACCTCATACCGACGGAAAGTGGGACATGGATGCAGGTGGCGCGGGCGCAGGTGTGGCAGGATCCGGCGCGGGTGTGGCAGGATCCGGCGCGGGTGTGGCAGGATCCGGCGCGGCCGCAGGCGTGGGGCGCTCGACGCAGCCGGAAGCGGCGCGGCGCGTGGTGCAGGGGCTGGAGCCCTACACGTTCGACGACGAGACCACCGGCGCCCTCGTGCTGAAGGTCGTCACCTCGCCCGTGGCGCACGCGCGCATCCGTTCGATCGACACGACGGCGGCGCTCGCGATCCCGGGGGTCGTCGCCGTCTACACGCACGAGGATGCGCCCGCGACCCGCTACTCCTCCGGGCGGCACGAGCACCGCACCGACGATCCCGACGACATGCGGATGCTCGACGACGTCGTGCGCCACATCGGCCAGCGGGTCGCGGCCGTCGTCGCCGAGGACGCCACAGCAGCGGATGCGGCCGTCGCCGCGGTGGTCGTGGTGTACGACGAGCTCCCGGCCGTCTTCGAGCCCGAAGCCGCTCGCGCCCCGGGCGCGCCGCTCCTGCATCCCGACCGCACGCCCGCGGACCGCGTCGTCGAGGCGGCGCGGAACGTGGTCGCCGCGGCCCACAAGACCGTGGGCGACGACCCCGAGGCCGCCCTGACGAACAGCGCCGTGACCGTGAGCGGAACGTGGCAGACATCCCGCGTCTCGCACGCGCAGCTGGAGACGCACGGCGCGATCGGATGGCTGGACGACGATGGGCGCCTGGTCATCCGGTCCTCGACCCAGGTGCCCTTCCTCACCCGCGACGAGCTCTGCCACGTGCTCGACCTCGAGCCCGAGAAGGTGCGCGTGTACGCCCCGCGCGTGGGAGGCGGGTTCGGCGGCAAGCAGGAGATCTTCACCGAAGACCTCGTCGCCCTCGCCGTGCTGCGCACCGGCCGGCGCGTGGCCTACGAGTTCTCGCGCACCGACCAGTTCCAGCGGGCGTCGATGCGGCATCCGATGCGCGTGTCGGTGAGCCTCGGCGCGACCGCGGCCGGCGAGCTGACGGCGATGACGATCGACGTGCTGAGCGACACCGGCGCGTACGGCAACCACGCGATCGGCGTGATGTTCCACGCGGTCGCCGAGTCTCAGATGCTCTACCGCTGCCCCGCCCGCCGCATCGACGCCGAGGCGGTCTACACGAACAACGTCCCCTCGGGCGCCTTCCGCGGGTACGGCCTGGGTCAGGTGATCCTCGGGGTGGAGTCGGCGATGGACATGCTCGCCGAGAAGCTCGGAATCGATCCGTTCGACCTGCGCCGCATCAACGCCGTGCGCGAGGGCGACGAGCTGCAGGACGACCACCCCCACGACGACGTCGCGTGGGGAAGCTACGGTCTCGATCAGTGCCTCGACCTCGCGCAGGATGCGCTCCGTCGCGGCAACGGCGTCGAGGCCCCCGAGGGCTGGGCGGTCGGCGAGGGCATGGCGGCGTCGATGATCTCGACCATGGCCCCGCGCGGGCACGTCGCGCACGCAACGGTCACCCTCACCCCGGCCGGCACCTACCTGCTGGGCGTCGGCACCGCCGAGTTCGGCAACGGCACCTCGACCGTGCTCCGGCAGATCGCCGCCGACGTGTACTCCGCCCCCGGCGACCGAGTGCGGCTGTGGCAGGCCGACACGGATGCGGTCGAGCACGACACCGGTGCGTTCGCGTCGGCGGGAACAACGGTTGCGGGCAAGGCGCTCTACGCCGCGTGCCTGGCGCTGCGAGATCGGATGCTGTCACTGGCGGCATCCCTCACCGGCACGTCGCCGACCGAGGCCGTCCTCACGCCCGACGGTGTCGTCACCGCCGATCGCGTGGTGTCGTTCGCCGAGCTCGTCGATGCGGCGACGGAGGACGAGCGCCGCCCGGAGGGGCTGATCGCCGAGGGGTGGGAGCGCGGCGACATCCGGTCCCTCGCCTTCAACGTGCACGCCGTGCGGGTCGCCGTCGATCGGTCGACCGGCACGGTGCGGGTGCTGCAGAGCGTCCAGTCCGCCGACGCCGGCTTCGTCATGAACCCCGCGCAGTGCCGCGGGCAGGTCGAGGGCGGTGCCGCACAGGGGCTCGGCAGCGCGCTCTACGAAGAGGTTCTCGTCGAAGACGGCCGGGTGCTGAACCCGGTCTTCCGCACGTATCGGGTGCCGCAGATGGCCGACATCCCCGACACCGAGGTGTACTTCGCCGAGACCCACGACGCGATCGGACCGTTCGGGGCGAAGTCGATGAGCGAGTCGCCCTACAACCCCGTCGCCCCGGCGGTCGGCAATGCGATCGCACGGGCCCTCGGAACGCGCCCGTTCCACCAGCCGTTCACGCGCGAGCGGGTGTGGCGGCTGACGCAGCCCGATTCGGCGACGGGCTAAGGTGAGGCGGTGCCCGCCAGCGACCAGCCCGCCTCGATCGATCAACTGATCGGCGACCGTCTCGGGCGCGCGATCCGCGAGGCCCGGTCCGAGCGGAAGCTGTCGATGCGGGCGCTGGCCACGACCGCCGAGATCAGCCAGCCGTTCCTCAGCCAGATCGAGAGCGGGCAGACGATGCCCTCGCTCATCACGCTGTACCGCATCGCGAACGCGCTGGACATGTCACCGTCGGCCCTGCTGCCGGCCGATCCCGACCCCGAGGTCGTGCACGTCTCGCGCGCCGCCGATGCGCGCTGGGTGCCGGTATCCGAGGCGCCCGACACGGCGCACACCCGCGTGATCCACGCCGGTGTCACCTCGCTCCAGGAGTACCTGGTCAGACCCGGCGAGCGCGTCGGCGACTGGTTCGAATCCGACGGCGAGGTCGTGCACTACGTCATCGAGGGCTCCCTCGCGCTCGAGATCGAAGGCCTCGGCGTGTGGGAACTGAGCGAAGGGGATGCGATCGCCCACCCGGGAGCGCTCCGCAACCGCTGGCAGTCCCGCGGCGACGGCTCCGCCCGCGTCGCGCTCATCTACACCGCCGGCTCCTGACACCGCGCGAGCCGCCGCGCCGTCCCACCGCCGCCCGTCGTCGCCGCATCCGCGCGAGCCGCGCCATCCCGCCCCGCCGTGCCGCCCCGCCGCCGCCGTTCACAACTCCTCACATCCGGGTCATCCTGGCAGCTCCGGCCCCATCCACCGCCTCATCCGGTCGATCGTGAGGAGTTGTGAACGGGAGAAGCGCGTGCCCGCGCGACGCGCCGTCCCATACCGCGTCCACGCCAGGGTGTCGACTCCTCGTTTCCGCGACGGATCCTCCGTAGGTTGGACGCATGGCGCGACACGAGCACCGGCCCGAGGAGCTGTACACCGGTCCCATCGATCTGCCTGGGCTGCGCGAGCTCGCCGAGGCGGAGTCCGAGGTCGACCCGCCGGAGATCACGTACGACGAGCAGCGTTATCCGGCCCGTCCGCGGCGGCTGCGTCCGCGCGACCAGCTGCGTCGCGGCGGCGTGCGGCGCCGGGCGACGGATCCGCGAACCGCGAACGGCACCAACCCGCGCTACGTCGAGTGGCTCGTGAACCAGTCGATGCTCCACGACGCCGATGTGCTCGCACGCGAGGTGTCGGGGCAGCCGGCGATGTGGCGCAACCCCTACGCGAGACCGGATGCGCGGCGCGCGATCGCGGCGACCGACGTGTGGTTCACGGCGTATCCGATCTCGCTCATCACCCGTCCGGGGCAGTCGTTCCTGTCCGCCCTCGGCGAGGAGCAGCTGTGGGCGGCCTTCGAGCGCATCGGCATCACGGCGATCCACACCGGTCCGGTCAAGCGCGCGGGCGGCATTGCGGGATGGGTCGACACCCCGAGCGTCGACGGTCACTTCGACCGCATCAGCACGCAGATCGACCCCACCTTCGGAACGGATGACCAGTTCCGTGCGCTGTGCGATGCGGCAGAAGGCCACGGCGGCAGCATCATCGACGACATCGTTCCCGGTCACACCGGCAAGGGCGCCGACTTCCGCCTCGCCGAGATGGGGTACAAGGATTACCCCGGGATCTACCACATGGTCGAGATCCAGCCGGAGGACTGGGGGCTCCTGCCCGACGTGCCCGACGGCGTCGACAGCGTCAACCTCGACCCCGCGACCGAGCACGAGCTCGCCGAGCGCGGGTACATCATCGGCGCCCTGCAGCGCGTCATCTTCTACACGCCGGGCGTGAAGGAGACCAACTGGAGCGCGACCGCACCCGTCGCCGGCCCGGACGGCGTCACCCGGCGGTGGGTCTACCTGCACTACTTCAAGCAGGGGCAGCCCTCGATCAACTGGCTCGACCCCACGTTCGCCGGCATGCGCCTGGTGATCGGCGACGCCCTCCACTCGCTCGGCGAGCTGGGGACGACGGCGCTGCGCCTCGACGCCAACGGCTTCCTCGGCGTCGAGAAGAGCGCGGAGGGGCTGCCGGCATGGTCGGAGGGGCATCCGCTCTCGCACGCGGCGAACCACATCATCGGCGGCATGGTTCGCAAGGTCGGCGGCTTCACCTTCCAGGAGCTGAACCTGACCATGGAGGACATCCGCGACACCGGTGCGGTGGGTGCCGACCTGTCCTACGACTTCGTCGGTCGCCCCGGGTACCACCATGCCCTCGCGACCGGGCAGACCGAGTTCCTGCGCCTCGCGCTCACGACGTCGCTCGAGCTCGGCGTGGAGCCGGTGCAGCTCGTGCACGGACTGCAGAACCACGACGAGCTCACCTACGAGCTGGTGCACTGGGCGACCCGGCACGCCGACGATGAGTACCGCTTCCGCGGGGCCGAGATCACCGGCGGCGACCTCGCCGAACTCGTGCGGGCGGAGCTCACCGAGAGTCTCACGGGCACCGCGGACTACAACCGGGTCTTCACGCAGAACGGCATCGCGTGCACGACGACCTCCCTCATCGCCGCGACGCGCGGCTTCGCGCGCCTCGACGACATCACCGAAGCCGACGTGCCCACGATCCGCGACGCGCACCTGCTGCTGTGCGCGTACAACGCGTGGCAGCCGGGCGTGTTCGCCCTGTCGGGCTGGGATCTCACCGGGATGCTCACCGTGGCGCCCGACGAGGTCGCCGACCTCGTCGCATCCGGAGACACCCGGTGGATCGAGCGCGGCGCACACGACCTGCTCGACGTGGCCCCCAAGGCGACCGGATCGGCGGCGGGGATGCCACGCGCCCGCTCGCTCTACGGGCCCCTCCCCGCGCAGCTCGACGACCCCGAGTCCTTCGCGTCGCGGCTCAGTGAGGTGCTCGAACTGCGCCGGCGGCACGGCATCGCCACCGCGACCCAGGTCGACATCCCCCAGGTCGCCCACGCCGGGATGCTCGTGCTGGTGCACCGTCTCGACGAGGGTGATCCGCAGGCCGAGGCCCCGTTGCAGGTGACCGTGCTGAACTTCGCCGGCGAGCCGACCGAGGGAACCGTGCACTCGGACCACCTCACGCCGGGCGCCGAGGTGATCGACGAGGCGAGCGGCGAGTCGGTCGGAACCGTCGACGATCTGCACAGCTTCTCGGTCTCGCTGCCCGCATACGGCGCGATGTTCCTCCTGCTCGAGGCACCGGAGTCATCCGAGGAACCGGCGGACTGACTCCGGGCGGCGGACGTTCAGGCGGGCGGACGTGCCCAGGCGGGCGGTGCCCGGGAGGTGCCGGATGCGGCTCAGGCGGCGCGGAAGGTGAGCGCGGCGTCGATTCCGGCGAGCGGCACGGGCAGCCAGTCGGGCCGGTTGCGGGCCTCGTAGATGGTCTCGTAGACCGCCTTGTCGAGCACGAGCGCACGCAGCAGCGTGCCGTCGAGGTCGGCTGACCCGGCGGCGGTGGCGTAGGCGTCGATGAAGACCCGCTGGCAATCGGCCGTCCAGGTCGCCGCATCGGGGCCGCCGCCGACCGCGCCGGCGTAGTCGAAGGACCGCAGCATGCCCGCGACGTCGCGCAACGCGAGATCCGGGATCGCCCGCTCCTCCATCGGCCGCAGCGGCTCGCCCTCGAAGTCGACGAGACGCCAGCCACGGCCGGGCACCGCCAGCACCTGACCGAGGTGCAGGTCGCCGTGGATGCGCTGCAGTCGCGGCCACGCCTCGTCGAGCGCGGCGCGGTAGACGGCGTCGATGGCGTCGACCCGATCGGCGACGGCGGGCACCTCGGATGCCGCGATCCGCAGCCGCCGCTGCCAGGTGTCGCCGGTGGCCGCCACCAGGTCGGGGGCGGCATCGGCGGTGTCCAGCGTGACGCTGAGGGCTCCATGCACGCCGGCGACCGCGATCGCGAGATCCCGCGCGGCGTCGGTGAAATCGCGGCCATCGCGGGCGGCATCCAAAGCGATCGCCCACCCGTCGCGCACGCCCGGGAGGAACTCCTGCGCGAAGCCGAGCGTGCCGTGCGCGGAGCCCGCCTCGCGTCCGACATCCGGCCATGACGCGTCCTTGCTGCCGAAGAACCGCGGGATGTAGGGCGAGCCGGCGGCGCTGAGGGCGCGCTGAACGGTCACATCGGGATTCTCGCCGTGGTGAAGGGTGCGGAAGAGCTTCAGGATGATCGTTGGCTCACCCCGCTCCTCGAACACGATGGACGTGTTGGACTGTTCGCCGGTGAGCACGCGCGCGCCGGTCACGCGGCGCACATCCACCCCCATTTCGGCGAGTGTGTCGATGGCGAAGTCCTGCTGCCGAGCGGCATCGACGAGGGCGCTGCCGTCGCGCGGGTCGATGACGTCGGCGTCGTCGGCCGACGACGCCTGCACGAGGGGGACGTGGTAGAGGGTGGGCAGCGTTCCGGCGTCGTCCATGACGAGATAGCGGGTGCTGCCGGCCGGCCCGGGTTGCGCGTCGAGGATCCGCAGGCGCGGCTGGTGCCCTTTACCGGCATACCAGCGCTGAGTCGTCATCCAGGCCGCGAGCGCATCGATGAAGTCCACGCTCCACCGTGGCGTGGATCGGATGCTCGCCACAAGGGGTGGACGCGGGCGGTCATGGCGTGCAACCCTGCACCGCCTACCGTGGAGGGATGAGCGAGCAGCCCAGGGCGGTGGGACCCGCGGAGGTCGCGCCGCGGCGATGGCGCGCGGTGATCGCGGCGCTGGCCAACGAGTCGGCGCGACGCGTCTACGCCGAGCTGATCCTCGGCGTCGAGAGCACCACCCTGGCCTCCCTGTCGCCATCGCGACGTCGCCAGATCACGAAGGTGCTGACGCAGTCCGGCCTCGTCTCGGAGAAGGACGGACGCCTCGTCGCCGGCAACGCCGTCTTCGCAGACCTGCTGGCCTCGGCACCGCCGACGCCGAAACCCGCCGGGCTCGACCGGTTCTTCGACGAGCAGGGTCGCATCGCGGTCTACCCGTCGAACGCGACGATCCGCGGCGAGCTCCTCGCCGCGATCGCCCCGTCGATCCTGAAGCCCGGCGAGGTGCTGAGCGAGCAGCGGATCAACGCCCGGTTGAGCGACGTCACGCATGATGTCGCGGTTCTTCGGCGCCACCTCGTCGACCACGGCCTGATCGAACGCACTCCATCCGGCACCGCATACTCCCTCGTGGCGCCCGAATCTGCGGAGACGGACGTTCCGCGCGTTCACAACTCCTCAATTTCGCCCACCGATGTGCCCGGGACGGACTTTTCGACCCCTCGTGGCCGAGATCTTGAGGAGTTGTGAACGGCGAGGTCCTCGCTCAGCCCGTGGTGCGCTCCAGCCAGGCGTCGAAGGTCTCGACGCCGAGCTCCGCCCCGGCACTCGGCAGCAGGGTGCCGTCTCGCTGGGCCTTGCCGAGCCCGCCGGGCAGCGGGACGGCCGGAATCCACCCGCGGTGCCCGGATGCGCGAGCCCACCGGCGAACCATGTCGACCAGCGACTCCTCGCGGGGACCCGCGAGCTCGACATAGCCACCGCGCGCGGGGGATTCCACCAGGTCGACCAGGCGCGACGCGACCTCGCGCGCGGCGATCGGCTGCGTACGCATCTTCGGTGCGAGGTGCAGCGGCCCGGCATGCGCGGTGGCGTAGATCTGCTCGGCGAATTCGTGGAACTGCGTCGCGCGCAGGATCGTCCACGGCACCGGCCCGGCCTCGATGGCGATCTCCTGCGCGCGCTTGCCGGCGTAGTAGTCGAACGGGGCGCGCTCCACGCCGACGATCGACAGCGCGACATGCCGTTCGATGCCGGCGCGCTGCTCGGCGGCGAGGAGCGTGCGGGTCGCCGTCTCGAAGAAGTCCGTGGACGCATCCGCATTCATCGTTCCCACGTTCGTCACATCGACGACCCCTTCGGCGCCGCGCAGGGCCGCGTCGACGCCCGCGCCCGTGCTCAGATCGACGCCGCGGGAGCGCGCCAGCACGACGACCTCGTGTCCGCGAGCGCGGGCGTCGGCGACGACCAGCCCGCCCATGAGTCCCGTTCCCCCGGCGACTGCGATTCTCATGCTCTTCCTCTCTCCGTTCCGGATGCCCCGATGGGCCCCTTGCCGGATCGACGACGTAGCCCCGACGAACGTGAGCCTCACAGATCCACCCGGTTCCTCGTCGTGTTGTTCAGGGGGCGATGATGGACACCACCGCCGCCGCAGAGGGAGGCAGCCCATGACCGCCGACGATGTTGCCGCCGTGCTCGATGCTGAGCGGCCGGCCTTGCGGGGGCTTGCGTATCGCATGCTGGGCAGCCTGAGCGATGCCGAGGATGCGTTCGTGCGGTGGGTGCGCCTGACGAATGAGCAACGGGCGTCGATCGAGAATCCGGGGGCGTGGATGATGCGGGTGACCTCGCGCATCTGCCTCGACATGCTCGGGTCTGCCCGCGCACGTCGAGAGACCTACGTCGGGCCGTGGCTCCCCGAACCGGTTCCCGCGCTGGCAGAGCCGCCGGTGTCGGATCCTCTCGAGCGGGTCACCCTCGACGACTCGGTGAGCATGGCGCTGCAGGTCGTGCTCGACACGCTCACCCCGGCCGAGCGGGTGGCGTTCGTGCTGCATGACGTGTTCGAGCTGCCGTTCGCGCAGATCGCCGAGACCGTCGGACGGTCGGTGGAGGCGACGCGGCAGCTGGCCTCTTCCGCCCGACGCAAGGTGCGTTCCCGCACCGATGACGCCGCGCCGCGCGAACGGCATGACGCGGTCGCGGCCGCCTTCGCCGCCGCGACCGGTTTGGGCGACTTCGACGCGCTGGTCGCGCTCCTCGATCCGGATGTGACACTCACCTCCGACGGGGGCGGCAAGGTCAGCGCCGCGCGGCGCCCGGTGCTCGGCGCGGTCAATGTCGCGCGTTTCATCCTGGGTGTGCTCACCCAGCGCCCGGATGCGAGGGTCGACCCGATCGCAACGGCCGACGGACTCGGGTTCATCGTCAGCGAGAACGCGGTGGTCGACACCGTCATGGTGCTGGGGGTGCGCGCCGACCGCGTGTCGGACGTGTGGCTCGTGCGCAATCCCGACAAGCTCACCAGCTGGCGCTGACCCCGGCCCCCGCCTCCGTCCCGGTCGCTGGGCGAGGAGACCGAAACGCAGGCCGCCCTCGTTTCGACTCGCTCCGCTCACTCAACGACCGGGGGGCTCCGCTCACTCAACGACCAGGGGGCTCCACTCGCTCGACAGCCGGGAGGACGGGCCGTCTATCGTGGAGCCGTGCCCGAATCCCGCGCCGCAGAGAACCCCGCCGTCTCCGACGCGGCCATCAGCTCGCTGCTCGGCGCGGCGATCCGCGAAGCACGCCAGGCGCGCAAGCTCTCCATGCGAGCCCTGGCGGCGAGCGCGAACGTGAGCCAGCCGTTCCTCAGCACCGTGGAGAGCGGGCAGACGATGCCGTCGCTGGCATCGCTGTATCGCATCGCGGCGGCGCTCGAGGTGTCGCCGTCGCACCTCCTCCCGGCGGCGGGGGAACCGGAGCCGATCACGGTGTCGCGACGGGATGCCAGCGGGTGGGCGCCGATCACCGACCATCCGGACACGGGATTTCACCGCGTGGTGTCCTCGGGCACCGCCCGACGGGCGACGGTGCAGGAGTACGTGCTCGAGCCCGGGCAGCGTCTGGGCGACTGGTACCAGTCCGACGGTGAGCTCACCGTCTACGTCGCGGAGGGATCGATCACGGTCGAGGTCGAGGGTCGCGGCTCGTGGGAGCTCGACGAGGGTGAGGCGATCGCGCATCCCGGGGCCCTTCGAAACCACTGGTCGGTGCGGGGGAACGGGCGCACCCGCATCGTGCTGGTGTACGCCGGCGACAGCTGACCGCAGGAAACACATCCGTAACGTCATCGCTATTTGTTATCAACGATAGCTATCTACTATCGATCGCATCCCGACCCGCGTGTCCTGTGACACCCCACGAAAGACGATCGATGGCATTCCTCACCCGCAGCATCGGTGTCGCCGCCGCGTTGGCCGCCTCGGCCCTCGCCCTCTCGGCGTGCTCCGGCACCTCCACCTCCGACACGACCTCCGGCTCCACAGCCGCCGCATCCGCCGACGACTTCGGCGACCTCACCGTCCAGCTGAGCTGGATCAAGAACGAGGAGTTCTCGGGCGAGTACATCGCCGACACCGAGGGCTACTACGACGAAGCCGGCTTCGAGACGGTCAGCCTCGTACCCGGCCCGTCTTCGGGCGCCACCGAGCTCATCAGCGGCACCGCCGACGTCGCCATCAGCGACGCGGTCGCCATCGGCTCGGTCGTCGCGAGCGAGGGTGCGCCCTTGAAGATCGTGGGCGCACTGTTCCAGAAGAACCCGTTCTCGGTCCTCTCCCTGGCCGATGCCGGAAACATCGCGACGCCCGAAGACCTCATCGGCAAGCGCATCGGCGTGCAGGATTCCAATCGCGCGATCTTCGACGCACTCCTCCTGGCGAACGACATCGGAGCGGATGAGGTCGAGATCGTGCCGGTGCAGTACGACACATCGCCCCTGACCACCGGTGAAGTCGACGGCTTCATCTCGTACCTCACCAACGAGTCCCTCACCGTTGCGATGGAGGGCTACGACACGGTCGACCTGGCGTTCGCCGACAACGGCCTGCCGTTCGTCGCGAAGACCTACACGGTCACCGACGAGACGATCGAGAACGACCGCGAGATGGTGAAGGCTTTCCTCGAGGCCGAGATCCGCGGCTGGACCGAGGCCCTCGCCGATCCCGCCGTCGGCGTCGAGCTGGCCATGACGGAGTACGGCGCCGATCTCGGGCTCGACGAGGAGCACTCGCTCGCGGGCGCCGAGGCGCAGGTCGCCCTCATCAGCACCGACGAGACGCTCGAGAACGGCCTGTTCACCATTTCGGATGCGTTGGTCGAGGAGAACCTCGCCAGCCTCGCCGCGGCCGGGATCGACATCGACGCGGAGGCGCTGTTCGACCTGTCACTGCTGGCCGAGGTGTATGACGAGAACCCCGACCTCGTCGCCTACGAGCAGTAGAGTCCTTCCTCCCGGGGGCGGCGCAGTCGCGCCGCCCCTTCCCTCGTGAAAGCGCGCACATGACCTCCACCCTGCTGGTTCCCGACGCCGTCGTGACCATGAACGACTCGCTCGACGTCCTGACCGACACGGCCGTGCTGGTCTCCGGCGACACGATCACCGCCGTCGGTGCCGCCGCCGACCTCGCGGCGCAGCATCCGCATGCCGAGCGGGTCGACCTCACCGACCGCGTCCTCATGCCGGGCCTGGTCAACGCCCACCACCATTCCGGGATGCTGCGGGGCACCGCCGAGCACCTGCCGGTGTGGGAGTGGCTGCGGCTGCACATCGACCCGATGCACCGCGTGCTGCGGCCCGACGAGGCCGAGGCGGCCGCGTGGCTCTGCTACGCGGAGGGCCTCCTGTCGGGCACCACGACCGTGGTCGACATGTGGCGGTACATGGATGGCGCCGCCCGCGCCGCCCAGACGCTCGGCAACCGCGTCGTGACCGTGAACTACGTCGGCGAGCATCCGGACTTCGACTACTTCGACACCCTCGACGACAACGAGCGAATGCTGCGCGAGTGGACCGGGGCCGCCGGTGGCCGCATCATGCCCTGGGTGGGGCTCGAGCACTGGTTCTACGCCGATGAGGCCGGCCAGAAGCGCGCGATCGACATGGCGCGCCACTTCGACACCGGCATCTACACGCACTGCAGCGAGTCCGAGGTCGAACTGGCCGACTTCGACAGCCGATACGGGATGCGGCCCATGCACGCACTCGACAAGCACGGCTTCTTCGACACTCCCCGCGCGATGCTCGCTCACGCGGTGTGGCTCGATCAGTCCGAGGTCGACCTGATCGCCGAGCGCGGCGTCGGCGTGTCGCACAACCCGATCTCCAACATGAAGCTCGCCTCCGGCATGGCGCCGGTCGCCGAGATGCTCGCCGCCGGGGTCAACGTCGGGCTCGGCACCGACGGCGAGAAGGAGAACAACAACCTCGACATGTTCGAGGAGATGAAGGTCGCCTCGCTCCTCGGCAAGCTGCGGTCGATGGATGCCGCCGCGATGGACTCGTGGCAGGTCATGCACATGGCCACCCACGGCGGTGCCGCAGCCATCGGTCAGGGCGACCGGCTCGGCCGAATCGCGCCCGGCTTCCAAGCGGACCTCGTCGCGGTGCGCACCGACACGCCCCGCATGACACCGTTCCTCCCCTCCGGCGGCTACGCCAACATCCACCACAACCTCGTGCACGCAGTGCGCGGGTCGGACGTCGACCTGACGATGGTCGCCGGCGAGGTCGTGGTGCGCGGCGGCGAGCTCGTCACGGCCGATGTCGCCGAGCTCATCGCCCGCGTGCGAACTCTGGTGCCGGGACTGTTCGAGCGCCGACAGGAGTGGCTCGACGCCCATGGCGATCCCGAGGGCCTGTTCCACTGACGTCGAGGGAATACCTGGCGGCGGGTTATCGTCGTCCCTGACATGACCGAATCAGCGACGACGACCTCGACGACCCCCGACGCCGACGCCATCGATGAAAGCCTCGGCGCACGATACGGCGACGCCGCCCCCGACACGATCGAGTCGGTGAACGATGTCATCGCGCTGCAGTTGCGCCATCGGTCGGTGCGGCAGTTCACGTCGGAGGACGTCTCCGACGACGCGGTCACCGCGATCATCGCGGCGGCGCAGTCGGCGTCGACGAGCTCGAACATGCAGTCGTGGTCGGTCATCGAGATCCGCGACCCCGAGCGCAAGTCGGCGGCATCCGAACTTGCCGGCGACCAGGAGTTCATCCGGCAGGCACCGGTCTTCCTCGTGTTCATCGCCGACTGGGCGCGCAACCGCGCGATCGCGAAGCACCACGATCAGCCCGATGCCGGCATCGACTATCTCGAGAGCACGCTGGTGTCCTTCGTGGATGCGGGTGTCGCCGCGCAGAACGCCGCGATCGCCGCCGAGTCGCTGGGTCTGGGCATCACCTACGTCGGGTCGGTGCGGAACAACCCGATCGCCCTCAGCGAGCTGCTCCAGTTGCCCGCCGGGGCGTTCCCGGTCGCGGGGATGGCCATCGGGCATCCGCATCCCGATGACGCGGCCCGGGTCAAGCCGCGCCTGCCGCAGGACGTCGTGCGCCACCGCGAGACCTACACCAGGCCTGCGGACTCAGCGATCGACGCCTACGACGACGCACTCTCCGCCTACTACGCCTCCCAGGGCAGCGCGCGGCCGTGGACGCCGACCGTGCTCGCTCGCGTGCGCGACGAGGCGAGTCTGCGCGGTCGGCACGTAATGCGCGACGCCCTGGAGCAGCGCGGCCTGCCTTCGAGGTAGGGAACACGGCCGCCCCTAGGCCGAGATCGCCCCGCACCTGGTCGCGCCGGTCAGAGCCGGTGCTCGTGACGGACGGGCTTGAGGCGGTCGGGTGCGTCGCTCGCCGCGGGATACTCGCACGTGAACCAGCCCTCGTAGCCGAAGAGGAACCCGAACAGGCGATTGCGCACCTCCAGGGAGATGTGAAAGGCGCCGACCGTGTCGTCGTAGTGCTCGTGTAGCTCCGCACGCCCGGAGAAGAGCATCGGGAAGCGGAACGCCACCGGCCCCTCGTAGAACCGCTGCGCGTCGGATCTCAGGATGAGACCGCCACGATCGTCGACCTCCAGGTGCAGATCGACGGCCAGGTGCTGGTGCGTCCCGAGGTAGTCCACGATCGTGCCGCGATCGGAGTCCAGCACCATCGTCGCGTCGAATCGAGCGGGTTTCGTGCGCGCACGATATTCGCGCACGAACGTCACCGTCTCGCGACCGAGCGGGTCACGGTACGGATAGTTCTCGATGATGAAGGGCACGTCCGTTCCGGTGTCGGCGACGAGGATGTGGCGGAGCCGGCCGATGAGCAGGAACGGCACGGTCCACCACGGGCCGCGCCGGATGCGGGTCATCGTGCCGCGCCCGACGCACGCGTAGCCGTCGGCCAGGGAGACACCGAACCGGCGCTGCATCATCGGATGCAACCGGTTGAAGTCGTCGCCGAGCGCTGATCGGAAGATCGCCTTCTCGCTCACGAGATCGCCACCTCCCGCAGGTTCTCGGGCGCGTCAGCCATGGCACCCTTCGGCGGTGGCGTCGTACGACACCGTGATGCTCGCGGCCGATCGGCTCGCCAGAGGGCGAGCGCCGAGCGCAGCCTCCATCGCGGCTGGGTCTCTTCCGACTCCGCCCAGATGCGCAGCCGGTCGAAACTCCACGCCGTCATCCACAGGATGACGGGGCGCATCACGATATCCAGCAGAGGGCCCCAGCCAGGGCGGTAGTCGTAGCCGGTGATGAAACGGACACCGCCGTCGGTGGGGACGTATCGCCAGTACCCGCGTCCGCTGCGCAACGGCGAGGTGCGGTCGTCGGTGGAGAATCCGAGCGCGGAGGTGCGTGTGCCATCGGCGCGTTCCTTCTCGCCGAGAGAGACGCCCTCGCCGCGGATGACGTGGAAGGGCAGCGCGCGTTCGTATCGGAACCGCGTGCGCCCGGCGTCATCCGTTCCGATCGGCTGGATCGCGCTGAACCGCAGGTCCCAGAGAGGATGGAGTTCCGGACTCTGCGTGAGGGTCCAGACCCGCTCGACGTCGGCGCGGATGAACGTCTCGACGTACAGCGGTCGTCCCCCGGTCATCGCGCCCCTCTCGCTCAGCACCCTCGAACGTACCGCTCCGACGGCAGCGAGCTCTTCCTCGGCGCGGCATAGGCTGACGGGATGGCTGCCGGCGCGACGATCCACACCTTCACCGTGACGCTCGCGGATGTGGATCGCGGGGTGTACGAGGATCTCTCGCTCCGGGTGGCGCGGCACCCGTCCGAGACCGACGTCTACATGCTCACCCGGGTGCTCGCGTACGGTCTGGAGTACGCCGACGGCATCGCGTTCACCGAGGGCATCTCGGCGACAGATGAGCCGGCCATCGTCATCCGGGATGCGACCGGCTCGCTGACGGGATGGATCGAAGTGGGCGCTCCGGAGGCCGCTCGTTTGCACGAGGGCAGCATGAAGGCCGGCCGCGTCGCGGTCTATGCGCACCGCGATCCGGCCAAGCTGGTCGCGGGCTGGAAAGGCAAGCGCATCCACCGCGGCGCCGACATCCTGGTGCACAGCTTCGACCGCGGGTTCCTCGAGGCGGCGTCCGCGCACATCGAGCGTCGCACGACGATGAGCCTGTCGCTGACGGAGCGACACCTTTATCTGGAGCTTAACGGACAGGCCTTCTCCTCCGACGTCCACTCCGTCGCCGCCGCGTGAGCCGCTGGGCACGAGCCACGAAACAACCCCGAAACGTGATAGCTACAAGCAATCAATGATTGCTCCGTAGCATCATGGGCAGCTCCTGTTCCCGACGTGAGGTGCCCGCATGACTCCCCCCTCCGCACCGACGCTCCGCGACGGTGTCGCGCGATTCCTCGCCGACGACCCCGGCCGCCTCCTCATCGGCGGGTCGTGGCACGCCGCAGCATCCGGTGCGACGTTCGACACGTTCGATCCGGCAACCGGCCAGGTGCTGGCATCCGTCGCCCGTGGCGAAGCCGCCGACGTCGCGCAGGCCGTGGCCGCCGCGCGCGACGCCCTGCACCGCCCCGACTGGCGCGCGATGAGCCCCGCCGATCGCGGCGCGATGCTGTGGCGCATCGCCGACCTGATGCAGGAGCACCTCGACGACCTCGCCGAGCTCGAGACGCTCGATCAGGGCAAGAACCTGCGCACCTCGCGCTTCGGCGAAGTGCCGGCGGCGATCAACCAGTTCCGCTACTACGCCGGGTGGCCCACCAAGATCTTCGGGCAGACCATCCCCACGTCGGTCTCGCGCACGCCCGCCGGCAAGGAGCTGTTCGCCTACACGCGTCGCGAACCCGTCGGTGTCGTGGGGGCGATCGTGCCGTGGAACTCGCCGCTGATCATGACGGCGATGAAGCTCGCGCCGGCGCTGGCCGCCGGCTGCACCATCGTGCTCAAGCCCGCGGAGAACACCCCGCTCACCGCGGCGTTCCTCGGTCGACTCCTGCAGCGCGCCGGGGTTCCGGACGGCGTCGTCAACATCATCAGCGGCTACGGCGCCGAGGCCGGCCAAGCCCTCGTCGAGCATCCGGATGTCGCGAAGGTCGCCTTCACCGGATCGACCGCCGTCGGCAAGCGACTCGTGCAGACCGCATCCACCGACCTCACCCGCCTCACCCTCGAGCTCGGCGGCAAGTCGCCGTCGCTGATCCTCCCCGACGCCGACATCGACGCCGCCATCGACGGCGTCTCGCGCGGCATCTTCGACAACGGCGGCCAGGTCTGCGTCGCCAGCGCCCGCGTCTACGCGCACCGCGACGTCTACGACCGCGTCGTGGAGGGGATGGCCGCCGCCGGCGAGAAGCTGCGGCTCGGCCACGGCCTCGACCCTGAAGCCGACCTCGGTCCGCTCGTGAGCACGCCGCAGGCCGAGCGCGTCGCCTCCCTCGTCGACGCCGGCGCCGCCGACGGCGCGAACGTGGTCACCGGCGGCAAGCGCGAGGGCACCTTCTACACCCCGACCGTGCTCACCGACGTGCGCGCCGACATGCCCCTCATGCGCGAGGAGATCTTCGGCCCCGTCGCCGTGGTCACCCCGTTCGACGAGCTCGACGAGGTCGTCGCGTGGGCCAACGACTCCCGCTACGGCCTCGCTGCGAGCGTGTGGACCGAGGGTCTCAGCAACGGCCACCGCGTCGCCGCGCAGCTCGAGGCCGGAACCGTGTGGGTCAACTGCCACTCGTTCCTCGGACCTGAGCTCCCCAAGGGGGGCCACAAGGAGTCCGGTTGGGGCACCGAGAACGGCCCGCAGGGGCTGGAGAACTACCTGGAGACCAAGACCGTGGCGATGGTGATCTGACGATGAGCGAGCCGACGAAGCCGATTCTGCTGGGCGCGTTCGAAATGATGAACCCCAGCAACGGGATGCCGACCTGGACCGACCCACGCGGCCGCGGCGACGACTGGGACCGCCTCGACTACTGGGTCGACCTGGCGACCATGCTCGACGAGGCGGGGTTCGACTTCCTCTTCTTCGCCGACACATACGGGTACGCGACCCTCGAGGGGCGGATGCCGCACGAAGTCGCCGCCCACGGCATCCAGTTCCCCGCCCTCGACCCGATGCTCGCGATCCCGGCGCTCGCGCGGGCGACCGAGAACATCGGCTTCGTCGTCACCTCGCCTACCACGGTCGAAAAGCCCTACGCCACCGCCCGGCGCTTCGCGACCCTCGACCGGTTCACCGACGGCCGCATCGGCTGGAACATCGTCACGGGAAGCTCCCAGGCCACCACCGACGAGCTGTTCGGCGTGACGCAGAAGCTCACGCACGACCAGCGCTACGACGCCGCCGATGACTTCCTCGACACGTGCCTGCGGTTCTGGGAGCACAGCTGGGACGACGCCGCCGAGCTGCGCGACCGGGCTCGGGGCCTCTACGCCGACCCCGAGAAGCTGCATCGCGTCGAGGTCGAGGGGGAGTATCAGCGGTCGCACGGCATCTTCGCCGTGCCGCCCACGCCGCAGCGCACGCCCGTGCTCTTCCAGGCCGGCACCTCCGACCGCGGCCGGGCGTACGCGGCGCGCAACGCCGAGGCGGTGTTCATCCAGGGTCAGTCGATCGCCTCCGCCGCCGCGCACGTCGCCGACATCCGCGCGAAGGCCGAGGCCCACGGCCGCGACGGTGCCGACGTGAAGGTGGTCAGCGGCATGACCGTGACCGTCGCGCCGACCACCGACCAGGCCCGGGCGCTGCGCGCCGAGTACGAAGCGCTCCTCGGCCTCGACGACGCTGCGGTCATGTTCGCCGGGATCACCGGCATCGACCTCACGGGCGTCGACCCCGACACCCGGCTGGTCGATCTGCGCACCGACTACGGGCAGACCCTCGTCGACCGCTATGCCAAGAGCGACCCGGATGTGCGGGTGCGCGGCGTACTGGACCAGTTCCGCACGAAGGCCATCCGCGGGTTCCAGATCACCGGGAACCCGGAGGAGGTCGCCGACGAGATCGAGGCGATCATCGACGGATCCGGCATCGACGGCCTCATGCTCGAGCCGACCTTCGGCGGCCCCGACTCCTACCGAGCGTTCATCGATCTTGTCCTGCCGATCCTCGTCGACCGCGGACGCGCGAGCGCCCCGGCGCCCACGCTGCGCGAACGCTTCACCGGCCGCCCGCGGCTTTCGCCCACCCACCGCGCCCATCGGCTGACGGCGAGCGCCGCATCCACCCCCGTTCCCGCCTGACCCGTGCCCGAGACCCCTGCTCCGCAGTCACAAACTGCGGATTCCTCCCCGCTACGGGCGCACAACATGACTGCGGAGCAGGTTGCACCCCCCGTACCGCAGTCACGAACTGCGGATGCGCCGCCGCAGCACCCGCACAACGTGACTGCGAAGCGGAGCGGGATACCCGCGTCCCCACCCCACGAGCAACGCCAGAGAGAAGAGACCGAATGAAAGCCGAAGCCGTCGAGGCGGTGATCCGGGGCCTCAAGCGCGCCGGGGTCAGCGTCGCCACTTACCTTCCCGACTCGCTCCTGAAGGAGCTGTATCCGGCGCTCGATGCCGACGCCGACATCCGCACCATCCCCGTCACGAACGAGGGGGAGGGTGCGGCGATCGCCGGCGGCGTGTTCCTCTCGGGCAAGCGCGCCGTGCTCGTCATGGAGAATTCGGGCCTGCGCGCCGCGACCGAGCACCTCGCCCGCCTGGGCCTCGGCGCCGGCATCCCGGTCGTCATGATCATGAGCTACCGCGGCGAGCTCGGCGAGAACAACTGGTGGGCGATCCCCCACGGAATCACCATGGAGCCGCTGTTGCAGACCCTGCGCACCCCTTACACGATCGTGCGCGAAGTCGAGGAGATCGAGCAGGCGGTGGTCAACGCGTACGAACACGCCTATGCCTCGTACCACCACACCGCCGTCGTGCTCGGAGGAGGTCTGGTCCGATGAGCTACTCCCGTTTCGAAGCCATGAAGCTGCTCGCCGCGCGGCTGCAGGACGAGCTGGTCATCCTCTCGCTCGGCGGTGCCGTCGACGAGTGGTACAACGCCGCCCCCCACATGCGCGAGGCGAGCCTGTTCCAGCAGCAGCTCGGATGCGTCTCGGCCGAGGCGTTCGGCCTCGCCGTGGGCCTCCCCCACCGGCAGATCGTGTCGCTCGACACCGACGGTGGGCTGCTGTTCAACCTCGGGATCCTCGCCACCCTCGGCAATGAGCAGCCGAAGAACCTCTTCATCGTCGTGTGGGACAACGAGCAGTACCAGTCCATCGGCGGCCCCCGCACCCACACCAACGGCGGACGCGTCGACCTCGCCGCGATCGCCCGCGGCGCCGGTGTCGAGAAGGCTTTCACCGCGCAGACGCTCGAGGAGTTCGATGAGCACTGCGCCGCGGGGCTCGCCGCCGACGAGCCCTACATCGTCGTGGCGAAGACCGACGGCATCCTCGAGCCCGGCATCAAGCGCAAGCACTCCGACGGACGCGAGGACAAGTACATCTTCGTCCGCCACGTCGAAGAGACCGAGGGCATCACGATCATGGGCCCGAGCGAGCACAACTGATGCTGCACGTCCGTCCCTCTGAAGGTCCCCCCTCCGCGACCGGCGGCCCTTCATCCGCGATCGGCGGCCCTTCATCCGCGATCATGTCCCAACTTCTGCGCTCAACACCCCCTCTTAGCAGCAGAAAATGGGACACACCCCAGGCGGAAGACCCCTCCGCCGCAGTCAACCCCTCCGCCGCGGTCAGCCCCTCCGCCGCGGTCAGCGCCTCCACCGCGGTCAGCGCCTCCACCGCCGGCATGTCCCAACTTCTGCGCTCAACACCCCCTCAACGCAGCGGAAAGTGGGACACGCCACGGCGCCACGCCGATAAGGCGGCGGCCTGATGCCGTTCGTCGCCACGCCCGCCGCCTCTTACGACTTCCTCGTCGTGGGGGGCGGCGCGGCCGGATGCGTGCTCGCCGCACGCCTGTCGGAAGACCCGGCTGCGACGGTGCTGCTCGTCGAGGCCGGCCCCTCCCACAGCGGGGTGCGCGAGATCCTCGAAGCCGCGCACTGGGACGCCATGATCGGCGGCCCCTACGACCACGGTTACGCCTCCACCCCCACCGAGCACGTCCTCGGACGCGCGATCGCGATGCCGCGCGGACGCGTGCTCGGCGGCTCCTCGTCGACCAACGCGATGCTCTGGTACCGCGGCGCCCGCGCGGACTACGATGCCTGGGCCGCGGGCGGGGCGACGGGATGGGGATACGACGACCTCCTGCCGTACTTCCGCCGCTCCGAGTCGCGGCCCGGCGGCGATCCTGCCCTCCGCGGGCTCGATGGCCCCGTGCGGGTCGGTCCGCTCACCCGTGTGCATCCGATCGCGCACGCGCTGATGGATGCCGCCGGCGAGCGCGGGATCCCGGTGATCGACGACGCGAACGCGGCCTCGAACGAGGGCGCCGTGTACGCCGACTACAACGCGGTCGAAGGCGACGACGGGTCGTTCGAGCGCTGGAGCACCGCCCGCGCCTACCTCGAACCCGCACTCCACCGGCCGGGCCTGCACGTGATCGTGGACAGCCCGGTGCACGACGTCGTGCTCGAGGGCACGGTCGCCACCGGCATCCGTCACGAGGTCGACGGGGCGCTCGTCACCACCCGCGCATCCCGCGTCGTCCTCGCGGCCGGCGCGCTGGACACGCCCCGCCTGCTGCAGCGCTCGGGCATCGGCGATCCGGCGCGACTGCGCGCGGCCGGCATCCGCCCCTGCCACGACCTGCCCGGCGTCGGCGAGAACTTCCAGGACCACCCGCTGATCCTCGGCGTGAACTTCCGCGCCCGTCACGATCTCGGCGAGGTGCTCGGAAACGGCGGCGGCGCGATGGTCAACTGGCGCAGCTCGTACGCCGAGGCGGGGCCCGACCTGCACACCGTCATCGCACACGGCTCCCGCGGCGAAGACGCCCTCCACGCCCGCCACGACCTGTCGGGGAACCGCGTCTTCGCGCTCGTGCCGGGATTGTACGGCTCGCGCAGCGTGGGCTGGGTGCGATCGCGCTCGGCCGATCCGACGGTTCCCGCCGACTTCCAGCCGAACTACCTCGCCGACCCGACCGACCTCGCCGCCATGGTCGAGGCGCTGGATGCGGTGCAGGATCTTGTCGCCACCTCGGCCTACGCCGACCTCGCCGAGGGACCGATCACGCCACCGGTGTCGATGACCGCGCGCGAGGACCGCGTGCGGTTCGTGCGCGAGAACATCGGCTCGTTCTTCCATTGCGCCGGCACCGCGCGCATCGGCACCGACGAGATGGCCGTCGTCGATCCATCCCTCGCGGTGCGAGGCCTGCAGGGCCTGTGGGTGGCGGATGCCTCCGTCATGCCGGTCATCCCCACCGCGAACACGCAGGCGCCCACCGTCGCCATCGCCGAACGCGCCGCCGACCTGCTGCGGGCGTGACCGACGGTGCCCGCCCGCTCAGGAGGGTGCGACGTCGGCGGCCCACCGCACGAGCTCCGCGGCAAGGTCGGCCGGGGCATCCAGCTGCACGAGGTGTCCCGCACCCTCGATGAGGGTGAGGGCAGAATGCGGAAAGGTTTCCAGGAGCCGGTGGGCGCGATCAACCGGGATCCACGTGTCCTCGGTGCCCCAGAAGATGTGAACCGGCTCGTTGATCTGGCGGTATCGGGATTCGATGTCGTCGGTGAAACGCTCGGAAGCCTCGGCGATCTGGCGTACGAAAGCAGCCTGGCCCACCTTCGTCGTCCACGGTTCCACGAGCATGGCGAGATCGTCCGGCCGCAAACCACGGTGACTCGCTCCACGAATATAGGCCTCGACCATTCCGCGATGAATCGCGGGCGGGATCTGCGCGAATACCGCTTCCTGATCGCGAACGAGACGGAAGAAGGGCGAACCCCATGGCGCAAGGGCGACGACGTCCACAAGGGCGATCGCCGCGTAGCGAGTGCCGTGACACAGCCTCGCACGCAACGCGACCGCGCCACCGATGTCATGGGCGATCACGCGCGGCCGGTCAAGACCCCAGTGCTCCAGGAGCTCTGCGAAGAGCTCTGCCTGCACGCCAATGTCGACGGGATGATCGCGGTGCATCGACGACTGCCCGTAGCCAGGCATGTCCCAGAGATACACGGTGTGCGTGCGGGCCAGCACCCGAGCGATCGGGCGCCACAGCTCCGACGACCATGGTGTGCCGTGAAGCATCACGAGAGGGGGCCCATCGCCGAAGCGATCCCACGCCACGGTGCGGCCGCGCCAGGAGAAGGAGTGCGCGAGAGGTGTCATCGTGCCCCCATCCTCGCAGGGTCGTCCGACACCGGCGCAGCAGCGGTCAGCGGCGAGCGTCACGCATCCGAAATCTCGGTGGGATAGACAGGAAGTCCGCACCCGAAGGATCACCATGCTCTCCACCACCGACTTCCTGCGCCTGCTCCCGAAGGCCGAGCTGCACTGCCACTTCGTGTCGGTCATGCGCGTACCGACCCTCATCGAACTCGCGGCGAAGCACGACGTGGCGCTGAAGACGGACGACCTCGACGCGCTGCTGGAGTACGAGGGCCTGCCCGACTTCCTCGACGTCTTCAACGCCGCGCACCTGGCGCTCACCACCGGCGACGAGATCGCGCGCGTCGCCTATGAGGGGGTCGAGGATGCGGTGCGCGACGGCAACCTCCGCTACCGCGAGTACTTCATCAACCCCGACAACTTCGCACCCCGCGGGATCGACTATCCGAGCCTCATCGACGCGATCACCGACGGCCTCACGCAGGCCGAGCGCGACTTCGGCGTCGGGTTCCGCATCGTCGCCGCCATCAATCGGTCCCTCCCCGCGGCAGCGGCAACCGCAATGGTGGAGACGGTGCTGGCGCACCCTCGCGAGCAGGTCGTCGGCATCGGGCAGGACGACCTCACGCCCGAACTCACCGAGGATCCGCTGCGGTTCCGCGAGGCGTACGACCTGGCAGGCCGCCACGGCCTCAAACGCACCGCGCACGCCGGCGAGACCATGACCGCCTCACCGTGGAACGTGATCGACGCGATCGAGACGCTCGAGGTCGACCGGGTCGACCACGGCTACCGCGTCGTCGACGACGCCGATGCGCTCGCGCGTGCCGCCGCATCCGGAGTGCCCTTCACGTGCACGCCGCACTCGACGCACATGCTCTCGCACTGGGACTTCTCCCCCGAGCACCGCATCGCGCAGATGGTCCGTGCGGGCCTGCCCGTCACACTCGCCACCGACGACGCCGTCTTCTTCAAGACCGACATCGGCCGGGAGTACACCCACGCCCTGCCGGCGATGGGTCTCGACGATGCGGATGCCGCGCGCATCGCGCGCGCCGGCTTCGAGGCAGCCTGGTGCGACGACGATCAGAAGGCGCGCATGCTCGCCGACGTCGACGCCGCCGTCCTCGCCCTCTCCGCGTTGCGCTGACCGCGACATCCGCCGCTTGCGGAGGAGGTACACCGTCCCGAGGACGGTAACGTCGCAGGGGACCTCCTGAGGCCGGATCTCCTCACCATCCGCGCCTCGGAAAGCCGCGGGTGGCTCAGTCCTGGTGGAGCTCGTCGTAGTCGGCCAAGGGCACGATGTCCGCCGCGGCCGCGGCGATGCGGCCGTCGCCGGCGACCAGGACGTCGGCCTGCAGCGAGGCGACGGCGAGGTACTCCGCCGACGCCGTGTCAGGCCAGTCGAGCCGGTGTGCGAGCGTGAAGGCGGTCGCCCGTGAGACACGATCGCCGAGCAGCCGGATCTTCAGCCCCGCGAGCGTGTCCAGCTGAGCTCGGGCGTCCGCCTCATCCAGAACACCCTCTCGCGTCTCCTGATAGAGCATCGACAGCACATGACTGCGCAGCACCGACGGCCCGACGAGGGGATGCCGTGCGCCGATCTCGGGATCGTCGCGCACGATGCGCAGCGCCGTGACGGCGTCGATCGCGAAACGTCTCACTTCGGATGTCACCATGTGTCCACTGAACCCGACGTGCGTCGAGCGCTCAACCCGGTTGCACGTCAGGCCACCACAGGTTCAGCGGGCACGCTGTGGTGTCGCCGGAGCCGGGGCAACGCGTCGCGGATGCGGGACTTCACGGTGCCCAGGGGGCAGCCGATCAGCTCGGCGATCTCCGCGTGGGTGTGACCGCCGAAGTACGACAGCTCGATCACCCGGCGTTGCGCTGCGGTGAGACCCGAGAGTTGCTGCCGCAGGCGAGCGCCGTCGATGCGCAGCTCGGCCTCGGTCGCGGTGTCGCCGCCGGGCGTCGCGGCGACGCGCGCCGCATCCGCGATGTCGCGCTCGCGGGCGGACTGCACCGCGCGCACCCGATCGACCGAACGACGGTGCGTCAGCATGAGGATCCACCCCTTCGCCGCCCCGCGATCGGCGTCGAACGTCGAGGCGTTCCGCCAGATGTGCAGGAAAACCTCCTGCAGCACCTCCTCGGCCAGATGCCGGTCCCCGATGACCCGGATGGCGAGGCCGAAAGCGGCCGGCGAGATCTGCGCGTACAGGTCTGCGAAAGCACCGGCATCCCCGTTCGCGACCGCCGCCAGAAGATCATCGAGATCCGCCTGCGATGGTGCCGCGCCGAATGGTTCCGCCATGTGAGCATCCTCCGTCAGGGCGACGGAAGCGAACCCCAGGGTTGCCACCGCGCCCGCCACCCGCTATGGATGCGTCTCGGATGGGGATGCATGGTCACCGATCGGATGTGCGGACATGTGCATCACGACGGCCGCGGTCAGCTCCCCTGCGTGTGTCGCGGCGAGATCGTGACCGGCACCGGGGATGACGACCTCCTCGATCGTCGGGAGGGCCCGCGCAAGCCGTGCGCGCATCCCGGCGAACATCGCGGCGGACTCCGAGCCCCCGACCACGAGTGCAGGCGCCGACACGGACGCGGCCTCACGCGGACCGAATCGCCATGCCGCGAGAGCGGGAAGATCGGTCGAGAAGAAGGTCTCCGCGTGGCGCGCCGAGGGAGCCGCCGGCGGTGAGGCGACACGGGTCTGATCACGACCGGGCGCGCCGCTCAGCAGCGCAGCGAAGTGTTCGAGGGCCGCCTCGGTCCCCGACTCCTGCCATCGCTTCAGGAGCGCGTCGTTGAGCCGTCGGAAGTCGTCGTCATCAGACGGCGGTGGTTCGATGACGGAAACCGTGCGCACCAGCTCCGGCGCCATCGTCGCGAGCGTCAGCGCGACCGCCGCACTGTAGCTCGCGCCGACCACATGCGTCGGCTTCGCGTCGAGCGCACGGATGACGGCGGCGACATCGGCGGCATCCGCGGAGATCGACCCCGGCGCATGCGGGGCACTGCTCGCACCGTACCCGCGACGCCGCACATGGATGACGCGGAAAGTGCCCGAGCGGGCGATGCTGTTCGCAACGTGCGACATCTCGTCGACATCGAGCGCTGTCTGGGTGACGGCGACCGGCTCGCCCGACCCGACCACATCGACGTCGACGCACCCGCGGCCGACGTCGACGAGCAGACGACGAGGCTCCATGCGGCGAGCATCCTCCGGCGCGGCGAACCGCGCAAGCGGGGGGTCCGCGTCACTCGTCGCCGACCGCACGCGTGTGCGCCGGCCGGCTCGACGGGCCGGCGCGACGTCGCGCGCTGATTCCCGGATCAGAGCATCGTCGTCAGCGTGCCGCCGTCGGCGCGCAGAGCGGCGCCGTTCGTCGCGGACGAACGCGGACTCGCGAGGTATGCGGCCAGGTGCGCGATCTCGTCCGGCTCGATGAATCGCTGCAGGAGCGACGTGCGATTCCCGGCCGCGATCGCGGCCTTCAGGTCGTCGACGGGCATGCCCTGCGACGCGGCGATCTGCGCGACGGTCTCGGCGACACCGTCGGAGTAGGTCGGTCCGCCGAGGATGGTGTTCACCGTCACGCTCGTGCCACGCGTGAGCTTTGCCAGACCGTTGCCGAGCGCGATCGTGGCCGCCTTCGTGACGCCGTAGTGGATCATGTCGGCGGGCACGTCGACCCCGGACTCGCTGGCGACGAAGAGGATGCGACCCCATCCTCGCGCGAGCATCGGCGCCAGCGCGTGTCGTGCCAGCCGCACGCCGCTCAGCAGGTTCACGTCGAGGTATCGCTGCCACTCGTCGTCGGAGATGTCGGCGAACGCCTTCAGCTCGAAGACGCCGACGTTGTTCACGAGGATGTCGACGCCGTCGATGATTCCCGTCAGGCGCCCGAGCTCGTCGCCGCCGCGGCCACCCGCGCCTCGGTGCGTCCATTGATCACCACCGATGCCCCCTGGCGCAGGAGGGCGGCCGCGATGGCGTAGCCGATCCCCTGCGTCGACCCGCTCACGAACGCCGTCTTGCCGGCCAGTTCCTGTTCCACGGTGATCCTTCCTCGCACCATCCGGCGCGCATGACTTTCCTCGTCACGTGACCATAGGCGATCTGAGTTTCCTGAGCAAGTGAATTCCGTCGCGACGATAGACTGCCGGCGTGACGCCGCCCGACGCATCCGCACCCCTCACCGATGACGAGCTGGCGACCTGGGCGTCGCTCGCGACCGTGCTGGAGTGGCTGCCGGCGGCCCTCGATGCGCAGCTGCAGCGCGATGCCCAGCTCACGCACTTCGAGTTCGGGGTGCTCTACGCCCTGGCCCACGCCCCCGACGCGACGCTGCGGATGAGCACTCTCTCCACGTACGCGAACAGCTCCCTCTCGCGCTTGTCACGCGCGGCGACCAGGTTGGAGGCGAGGGGGTGGATGCGCCGCACACCCGACCCGAGCGATGGGCGATTCACTCTCGCGATCCTGACCGACGCCGGCCTCGGAAAGGTCGGCGAGACGACGCCCGGCCACCAGGAGCTCGTGCGCCGACTCGTGCTCGATCGCCTGACGTCGGCACAGGCCCAGCAGCTGCGCGAGATCTCCACGCGGATCGCCGAAGGCATCGGACCCGGCGCGTGGACGCCGCCGCACGGGCGAGACGCATCCACGGACTGACCGCACCGCCACCTCGCCGCGAGGCGGCGGTCGCAGCGCGTGCCGCGATCGGTGCCCAGACGTAGACTGACGCAGAATGAGCGGTCCCGAGGAACGCCTGAACGCACAGCGCGACGACGCCATGCGACGACTCGCGCGCGTTCGAGCAGACATCGACCGGCTGCGCACCGACCGCGGGGCGGAATCCGCCGACGATGAACACGACCCCGAGGGCGTGACGCTCTCGGCGGAGTGGTCGCGCCTGGAGGGACTGCGCGCGGCTGCCGAGCGCGAACTCGACGAGATCGATGCGGCACTGGCGCGCAGCGCATCCGGCGCCTACGGCACGTGCAAGACGTGCGGCCGCGCGATTCCCGCCGCACGGCTCGAGGCCCGCCCGAACGCCACGCAGTGCGTCGCGTGCGCGACCGCATCCGGCCTGTGACCTTCCTCCGATAGGATCACCCCGAAGAGCAGAAAAGCAGTGGGCGACCGATGTCCTCCGGGCCGGGGGAGGCATCAGAGAGCGACCCGTCATGTCTGCAGACACCTCTGCCCGATCCGCGCTCGCGGCCTACCGCACACTTCCCGCCCGCGCGGGGTGGGGCTACCTCATCGCGACCTCCCTCGGACGCCTGCCGCTGTCGATGATGCCGCTGGCGATCCTCACACTCGTCAGCGCATCCACCGGCTCGATCGCGCTCGCGGGAGCAGCCGCCGCGGCCGCCGCGGTGGGCGAGGCGATCGGTGCTCCGACCGGCGGCGCGCTGAGCGACCGCTTCGGACAGCGCCCCGTGCTCCTGACCGGCGTCGTGCTCAACGTCGCATTCGCGGTCGCCCTGGTCGCGACCATCGCCGACGCGCCCGACCTCGTGATCGTCGCCCTGGCCGGAGCGACCGGCCTCTCGTTGCCCCAGGTCGGACCGCTCTCGCGGGTGCGCTGGATGGCGATGAGTGGCGACGACCTCTCGGCGGCCTTCGCGTTCGAGGGCGTCACCGACGAGGTCGTCTACATCATCGGCCCCGCTGTGGTCGGCATCCTCGCCGTGACCGTCTCCCCGGAGATCGCGCTGCTGTCCGCGGCTGGGCTGATCGCGGTGTTCGTGACGCAGTTCGCTCTGCACCCCACCGCTCGCTTCGCCCTGCGTCGACCGGATGCGGCGCCGGCCGACGCTCCCGAGACGACGCGCGTGCCACTGCCCGCCTGGATGCGACGTTCCCTCGGCGCCGTCGTGCTCGGCGGCATGCTCGCGATGGGGACGTTCTTCGGCGCGAGCCAGGCCGGGCTGACCTCCTTCGCCCTCACGAACGGGCTCGGCGACTCGGGAAGCCTGCTGTACGCCGTCATGGCGGTCGGCTCCGCGGTGACGACGGTCGCCATGGTCGCGGTGCCCGACCGCATCGGGCTCGCGACGCGGTGGGTGCTCGCCGGAGCCGGGATGGCTCTCGGCGCGGTCGGCATGATGCTCGCGCCGAACGTGGTCGTCCTGCTGGTGTGGGCCGTGCTCGCCGGAGCCTTCCAGGGGCCGGCACTGCTGACGATGTTCAGTGTCGCGGGGTCCATCGCGCAGCCCGGCCGGGCCGGCATCCTCATGACCCTGACCGGCAGCGGCGTCGTGCTGGGCGTCGCGATCGGCACCTCGGCCGGAGGCGCGCTGGCAGCCGGCGGCGGTCCCGCCGCGGCTTTCGCTCTGGTCGCAACCGCCGCTGGCGTTCTCGCGCTGCTCGGCGCCGTCGTCGGCATCCTCATTCGCCCCCGCCGCTGACCCGCACTGCGCCGCACCTCCGGCCGGCGCTCCGGGCACGCACGGCGACTTCTCGTCCCGTCGTCGGCGCCAGGGAGAGATCGGCGATACGCGGCGGAAACACGCGCACCGACGCCGCGAAACGTGCGCACTCTAGCGTCGAGGTGATCCCCCGCACGAAAGAAGCACCGCCATGCCCCAGCTCGCCACGACCTACACGATGACGCTGCCGGAGTGGCTGACGTCGGAACTCGACGGCCTCCCGCGCATCCTCTCCACGAACGAGGAGCGGATGGCGCTGGTCAACCAGCTCGCCGACCGCAACTGGCGAGCCGGCAACGGAGGCCCGTTCGCCGCAATCGTCGTGGACGAGTCGACCGGCGAGCTGGTCTCCGCCGGCGTGAACGTCGTGCTGAGCACCGGGGTCACATCCGGACACGCCGAGGTCATGGCGCTCGCCCTCGCGCAGCGGGCCCTCGGCCGCTGGAACCTCGGCGAAGACGGCGCGCGTCTGGCGCTCATCGTCAACTGGCGCCCCTGCGTGCAGTGCTACGGCGCGACGATGTGGAGCGGGGTCCGTTCGCTCGTCGTCGCCGGCGAGGGTCCCGAACTGGAGGAGCTGACCGGCTTCGACGAGGGGCCGGTCGTCGCCGACTGGGCGGACCAGTTCCGAGCCCGCGGCATCGAGGTGACGATCGGAGTGGCCCGCGACGAGGCCCTCGAGGTGTACCGCGCCTACGGCGCGAGCGAGAGCCTGGTCTACAACGCCCGCGGCGACGCCTGACCCAAGGCCCGAGGCGCACCGGTGACCAGGACGCCCGGGGCACCGGGGCGCCGAGGCACCGGGGGACGGGACACAGGGGGACGGGGCGCCCGGGGAACGGGGCACCCGGGGACGGCGCGCCCGGACATCGGGACGCCGGGGGTCGACCTGCTGCCGACTCGATTCGCCCTCGTGCCCCAATTCAGGCTGGCAACGCGCCGGCGGTCCCACAACCGACCAAACCGGCGACGGCAAGAGCGGCCAGCCTGAATTGCGGCACGGTGACGAGCGAGAACCCGCTCGAAAGAACCGCCCACTGCCGGAGACCCACCGGCGGCGCTCGACGCGCCAGCCACCGACCCACCCGGGTGCCGGCGCGGGCACTGTCCGTGCACCAACTCAGGCTGAGGCCGGGGTCCGAGGCCAAATTCCGGCCGCGCTCGCACCGCCGAGAGCGGCCAGCCTGAATTGCGGCACGATGGCGAGCGAGGACCCGCCCACTGCCGGAGACCCACCGGCGGTACTCGACGCGCCGGCACCAACCCCACCGGTGCACCAATTCAGGCTGGCGCTCGGGTCAAGTCCCCTATCCCGGCCAGAACAGCGCACCCGAACGGAACCAGCCTGAATTCGTGCACGGTCGCAAGCCACGACGCTCGCGCGGTGGCCGGTACGACATCCGCACGGTGGCCAGCCTGACACTCCCACGCGACGGCCAATAAGCCCGGCACGCGCGCCGGGTAGTGACCGGTGGCCGGCGATCGCCGCGGAGCGGGTCAGGCGCGGCGGGAGCCCTGCTTCACGACAACGAGGCGGTAGGGGGCGCCGTCGGCCGACCACCACCGGTGGGCCACTCCGCCGGCGTAGTACGCGGAGTCTCCGACCGACAGGGTGCGCGTCTCGCCGTCGAGATCGAGGACGACCGTGCCCTCGACGACGTAGACGAATTCGTCTTCCGGATGCTGGAATGCTTCCCCGGGTGAGGTCGCCGCGGCGCTGATCTCCACCGGATGCAGTGGCCGCGACGCCGCGGCCAGCAGGCGCGCCGTGCCGCTGGCGAAGCCGTCTGGCACCGTCGTGCCGCGCGGGTCGTCTCGGCGCTGGATCTCGACCGGCGGAAGGTCGGCGACGGGTTCGTCGGCGGCGGCGACGAGCTCGATGGGACTCGTCTGCAGGGCAACGGCGATGCGTCGCAGCGACCCGAGGCTGGGCTGCGCAAGCCCTCGCTCGAGTTGGCTGAGGAACGGATGCGACAGTCCCGTCGCCTCGGCGACCTGCACGAGCGTCAGCCCGTGCCCTTTCCTCAGGCGCCGGATGTGTGCCCCGAGGCGCAGCCCCGACGTCTCGCCGTCCGCGGCGTCCACTCCGACGGACGAGGTGCCGGCCGGAAGCGTGCTCGTCACCGGGCCGACCCTCAGACGGGCAGTTCGACGCCGGCGGAGACGGCGTAGTCGCGCACGTCCTGTACAAACGCGTCTCGACGGCGTGCCGTGAGCCAGGATGCCTCGAACGAGTTGATCGCCAGCTGAACCAGATCGGTCGCTGTCAGCCCGGCCTGTTCCGCGAGTGCCACGTAGTTGTCGCCGACATAGCCGCCGAAGTAGGCGGGGTCATCGGAGTTGACCATGACGCGGGCGCCTTTGCGCAGCAGCGAGACGATCTCGTCGCTCTTCATCTGATCGGTCACGAACGAGTTCGACACCGGGCACGTGGTGAAGCCGATGCCCTTGGCGATCGCCGCATCGACGAGCGCCGGGTCTTCGACGATGTTCGTGCCGTGGTCGATGCGATCCACCTCGATGTCTTCGAGCACGGTGCGGATGTTGTCGATCGACCCGACCTGGTCGATGTCGCAGTGCATCGTCAGGAAGAAACCCTCCGCCCGGGCCCGGGCGAACACGGCCGCGAACTTCTCCGGCGGGTTGCCGCGTTCGTCGGAGTCGAGGCCGACGCCGACGATCCACGCCTTGTAGGGCAGCGCCTCCATGAGGGTGGCCATGGCGTACTCGGCGGAGAAGTCGCGAAGGAAGCACAGGATGAGCTCGGCCGAGATGCCCAGTTCGTCCTGTGCGCGCACGGCCGCCCGGCGATAGCCGGTGATGACCTCGGCGAAGGGCACGCCACGGCTCGTGTGGGCCTGCGGGTCGAAGAACATCTCGACATGCACGACACCCTGCGCCTTCGCGCGTTGCAGGTACGCCCAGGCGAGATCGTGAAAGTCGTCAGCGGTCTGCAGCACCTGCATCGCCGGGTAGTACACCGCGAGGAAGCTCGTCAGATCGGTGAAGTCGTAGCTGGCCTTCACGTCTTCGACGGTCTTCTGGTCGAGCTCGATACCGTTCCTCGCCGCGAGGGCGAACTTCAGCTCGGGCTCGAGCGTTCCCTCGAGGTGCAGGTGCAGTTCCGCCTTCGGAAGCCCGTGGGCGAAGGCGGCGAGATCGATGGTGCTCAAGGAGTCAAACGCCCTTCTGGGGATGCATGCCCATGCGGGCCAGCACGACGTCCTCGACGATCTGGACGACGTTGTAGAGGATGAGGGACACCGCGGTGATCGCGACGACCGAGGTCCACAAGGCGCTGAACTGCGCCTGCGGGACGTAGCCGGCGATCGATCCGCCGATGCCGCCGCCGACGGCGAGCCACTCGGCCAGAAGCGCACCCGTGATGGCGCCGGGCACCGAGATGCGCACGGCCGCGAAGAACGCCGGCAGGGAGGTGGGCATGGCGACCTTCTGCAGTTTCGTCCACGCGCCGCCGCCGTAGACGTCGACGAGGTCGTTCATCTGCGGCGAGGCCGAGCGGAGGCCGAAGGAGATGTTCACCAGCGCGGGGAAGAGCACGACGATGCCGCCGATGACCGCGAGGGTCCAGAAGTCGCGACCGAAGATCAGGATGATGACCGGCGCCATCGCCACGAGCGGCACCGAGCGCAGCAGCATCGCGACCGGCATCAGGGCGTGCTCGATTCCCTTGTTGAGCTGGAACACGGTGGCACCGAGCGTCGCGACCACGAGCCCTGAGATGAACCCGATCGCCGCGTCGCCCAGCGTGACCATGAGGTTGCCGAAGATCATCTCGCGGTTGGCTTCGGCGGCGGGCACCTCGAAGAGGTAGTTCCACACGTCGATCGGGCCCTTGGCGATCAGCGGCGAGATCTGGAAGATCGACAGCACGCCGACCCAGATCACCAGCACGGCGACGATCGTTCCGACGAAGGTGGCGACGCCCCACAGGAAGGCCTTCAGCGCTCCGGTGGCCGCCTGCTTTCGCATCGCGCTCTGGAGCTGCTCGGATGTGTCCTGCTGCCCGGCGGGTTCGGGCGGCGAAGCGACGGGCGGACTCGTGACGGAGGTCATGACGCACTTCCCTTCGACCAGGGCGCGACGACGCGCGCGGCGATGCCGACGATGCCGAAACCGGCGAGCGAGACGGCGCCGGAGGCGAGGGCGAGCGCCCACACGAGCGGCGCATCCGATGCCTGCTGAGCGAGGACCATCGCCAGGCCGACACCGACCTCGATCTTTCCGAAGAACTCCCCGAGCACCGCGCCCAGGAAGGCGGCGGGAACGGCGATCTTCAGCGCGTTGAGGATGGCCGGCAGCGCCGCGATCAGACGCACCTTGAACAGCTGCGTGAACTTCGAGCCTCCGTAGACGGTGATGAGGTCAAGGCTCGTCTTGTCGGCCGACTTCAGACCGAGGAGCGCTCCGACGACGGTCGTGAAGAAGCACGACAGTGCGGCGAGGAGGATCGCCGTACCTGAGGGCTCACCGACAGCGGGCGGCGGGATCAGCACGACCGCGAGCATTCCGATCGCGACGATCGGCACGCAGTACGTGAGGATGGCGACCTGCATCGCCACGCCCTCCAGGCGCGGCACGATGAGCACGATCCCTGACATCAGCAGGGCGAGACCGTTGCCCCACAGGTAGCCGATACCCGCTTCGGCGAGGGTCACCGTGAAGTTGCGGGCGAAGAAGTCCCATCCGGAGGCGATGTAGGCGCCGATCACCTCGGGCGGGCTCGGAATCGGATGCGCCCCGGTCGAGCTCACCCAGACGGCCGAGATGATCCACCAGAAGGCGATGAGCCCGACGCCGCCGATCGTGCCGATGAGCCACGGCGGCAGGCGCACATCCTCCCACTCGATCGTGCGGGACCTCGAGGGGGCCTCAGTGGTCATCGGCCGCCGCGCCTCCCTCGCCGAACAGCAGCTCGGAAGCCTGGTCGACGTAGGAGTGGAACTCGGGACTGCGCATCATCTCCGGAAGGCGCGGACGAGGCAGGTCGATGGTCATGACCTCCTTCACGCGACCCGGACGCGGGCTCATGACCGCGACCTGGTCGGAGAGGAAGATGGCCTCGGAGATGCCGTGGGTCACCAGCAGCGTGGTGGCAGGTTTCTCGGTCCAGATGCGCAGCAGTTCGAGGTTGAGCTTCTGACGGGTCATGTCGTCGAGGGCGCCGAAGGGCTCGTCGAACAGCAGCACCTCGGGGCGCATGATCAGCGAACGGGCGATCGACACGCGCTGACGCATGCCGCCGGAAAGCTGCGCGGGCTTGGCCTTCTCGAAGCCCTTGAGCCCCACCAGCGAGATCATCTCGTCGACGTACGCCTTGTCGACCGACTGCCCGGCGATCTCGAAGGGGAGGCGGATGTTCGACAGCACGCTGCGCCAGGGCAGCAGCGCCGAGTCCTGGAAGGCGATGCCGAGCTTGTTCTCCTTGCGCAGCTCCTTCGGGCTCTTGCCGTCGACGCGGGTGGTGCCGCTGGTCGGCTGCTCGAGCCCGGCGAGGATGCGCAGGATGGTGGACTTGCCGCATCCCGACGGCCCGAGCAGTGACAGGAACGTGCCCTGATCGGTGTGGAGGTTGGCGTCCTGGAGGGCCACCACCTGCTTGCGGCCGCTCGAGAAGACTTTGTTCAGGTCGGTGATCTGCAGGCCGGTGCCCAGGGTCGTCCCCTGGGCACCGGTCTGGGCGACGGGAATCGTCACAGTGGAACTCTCAATCAGCCCTGGAAGTCGACCAGGTCGGGGTTCTCTTCGTAGACCTCTGCGAGCAGCGACAGGTCGAAGAGGTCTGCTGCGGTCAGCTCGATGCCGGCGCCGGCGAGGCTCTCGATGGTGGCCGCCTGCAGGTCGTCACTGATGGTGAACAGACCGTTCTCGAGGGTCTCGTCGGTGATCATGAGCTCAACCTGTGCGAAGGAGCCCTCCTCCGACAGTGCCGGGTCCAGGCCGAGGTCGGAACCGTACTCCTCGTAGGCCAGACGCGCACCCTCGGCGGGGTCGTTGACGAGATCGGTCCAGCCCTGGATCTCGGCCTTCAGGAAGGCCTTCACGGTGGCGGGGTTGTTGGCGATCATGTCGTCGGTCGTCACGAGCGTCTCGGCGACGAAGGGCAGCCCGTTGTCCGCGAACGGCAGGTTCGTGGTCTCGTACTCCGAGCCGACGATCAGGGCCTCATTGGTGAGGTAGGCCATGAAGCCGTCGACCTCGCCGTTGGTCAGCGGCGCGGGGTCGTACTGCACCGGCACGATCTCGAGGTCGTCGGCGCTCATGCCGTTGGCAGAGAGGAAGGCGTTGAACAGACCCATGTTGGAGTCCTGCACGCCGATCTTCTTGCCGGCCAGGTCGTCGACGGTGGCGATGTCTCCGCCGTCGGCAAGCGACAAGATCGTGAAGGGGTTCTTCTGGTAGGTCGTGCCGATGATCTTCAGCGGCGCGCCCTCGGAGGCGACGACCGCGCCGATGGAGACGGCGTCACTCATGCCGAAGTCTGCGGTGCCCGAGATGAGCTCGGCGGCGCTCGTCGACGGGCCGGGCACCAGGGTGACCGAGTCGAAGCCGGCGTCGGTGTAGTAGCCCTTGCTGTCGGCGAAGAACTCGCCGGCGAACTCCTCGTTCTTGATCCAGCTGAGCTGCACCGTGATGTCGGTGATCATCTCTTCGGATGCCGCGTCGTCGGTGTCGGCGGCGGGCTCGGAGTCGGACGACCCACCGCAGGCGGTGAGCGCGAGCGCCGAGACGGCGATGCCGGCCAGCGCCGCGGAGATGCGGCCCCGTCGGGAAGAAAGGAAGGTCATGTGAGATGTCCTCTGATGCGGTGGTGCCTCGGGTAAGGGAGCGCGATCCGGGATGCATCCCGAGTCACGTGCTGAGGACGCTACGGGATGTAGATTTCACGAACACTTGCCGGGGTGTTTCGACCTCGTTACACCCGGCGATATCCGCGGCGGTGTCAGTGCGGGTGCCCGAGTCGTGCGGCGATCTGCGGGAGCTGGGCGTGAACACGCACGCTCGCCTCGGCCGACAGCGGGTTCGTCGACAGGCCGTGCTGCGAGACCAGGCGACCGCCGACGTAGACGCGGGTGAGGTTGCGCAGGCTCATCGACAGCACGTACGAGCGCACCGGATGCCACAGGGGTCCCACGTCCGGACGCCGCGGGTCGACGACGACGAAGTCGGCGAACTTGCCGACCTCGAGGCTTCCGACACGATCGGCAACGCCCATGATCTCCGCCCCTCCCAGCGTGTGCAGGCGCAGCAGCGTCTCCGGCATCATCGACCGGGGATCCTTCGTGCGCGCGCGCTGCATCGCCATCCCCATGCGCATGTTCTGCCACGGATCCGACACGTCGGTGCACGCCTGGTCGTCGAGGCCCATGCCGACCTTCATCCCCATCTCGAGCATCTCGGGCACCAGCGCCACACCGGAGGCGAGACGCCCGTTCGAGGCGGGCTGCCACGACATCGACGCACCGCCTGCTGCCGTCTCCGCGATGATCTCGGGGGTGGTCTGGATGAAGTGGCCGAACATCATGTCGGGACCGAGCGCTCCCGCGTCGCGGTACATCGCGAACTTCGACTGCTGCAGGGGAACCGCTTCGGGCGACTCCAGGAAGTGCGCCTGGTTCGTCACGCCGAGTCGGCGCATCGCCTCGACCTCGATCGCGGCGGCATCCTCGCGGGGCGACCACTGCACCTGGCCCATGATCGAGGCACCCAGAGCGTAGTCCGCGTCAAGCGACCGCGTGTGGGCGACGCTCTGCGCGAAGCGGTCGTGGATCTCCTCGTCGGTGCCGACGGTGGCGTCCATGCCGATCGAGTCGACGAAGCGGATGCCGGCGTCGAGGCAGGCATCCGCCTGTCGCGTGTGATATTCCAGTTCGCGCATGGGAGCATCGCCGACGCGCTTGCCGTCGACCATCCGCTCCCATGACTGCAGCGGATCGGTGAAGTTGTAGGCGGTCGTCACGCCGTTTCCGAGGAAGTCCAGGGCGCCGTGCAGCGTGGACCAGTAGATGTCATCGGCGCTCGCTCCGGAGGTCATCCCAAGCATCGAGTCGCACCAGCCGTACAGCGTTTCACCGACGCCCAGCCCGCGCAGCCCGCTGGTGAAGAGATGGCTGTGCGAGGACACAAAGCCGGGCGCGACGAAGCTGCGCCCGACGTCGAGGGTCTCGTCGGCGGTGGTGCCGGCGGGCGGCTCCCCCTCTCCGACCGCGGCGATGCGATCGTCGTCGACGAGCATCCACCCGCCGTCGACGTATCCAGCATCGTCGGTGCCGGTGGGCACAGTGATCAGTCGGGCGTTCGTGATGAGCAGGGTGGTCATGGGGATCCCGTCTGTGGGTCGACTGAAGCTGTGGAGCATGTCCCCATTTCTGCTCTCTCAGGGGCCGAGACCAGCAGAAATGGGGACATGGGCGGGTTGGTGGGAGGTGGGAGGTGGGAGGGGAGGTGGGAGGGGTGGTGGGGGTGAGCTGGTGGGGGTGAGGCGGTCAGGAGGCGCGGGCGTGGGAGAGGTGCAGCACGGCTTCGGCGAGGGCGCGGATGCCGTGGGCGACGTCGCCGGTCGAGACGGACTCGGCCGGATGGTGGCTGATGCCGTCGGGGTTGCGCAGGAACAGCATGCCGATGTCGGTGATGCCGCCCATGGCCATGCCGTCGTGGCCGGCCCGGCTGAAGATGGTCGCGGGATCCTGAGCCGTCGACGTGGTCGCACCGATGCCCTCGCGGATGACGTCCTGGAGGAGCGGTGCGCACGACACGGCGGCCGCGGAGTGGATCTCGCGGGCGCGCCAGCGCAGCCCTCGGCGCCCCATGATCTCGTCGAGCTCACCGGACAGGGTGTGCCACACGCGATCGCGCTCACCGTCGAACTCTCCGCGCAGGTCGAGGGAGAACTGCACCTCGCCCGGTACGACGTTCACGCCGCCGGGGAAGGCCTCGAAGCGGCCGACCGTGCCGATGATGTGGTGCTCGGCGCGGCAGAGCCGCTCGACGGCGAGGGCACCTTCGCTCGCCCCGAGGAGCGCGTCGCGGCGCATGTCGTAGGGGGTTCCGCCGGCGTGCCGGGCCTCCCCTTCGACCGTGAGCAGAAAGCGGCGCGCACTGGCGATCGAGGAGACGACGGCGAGCGACTCGCCTCGACGGTCGAGCTCGGGGCCCTGTTCGATATGCGCTTCGAGGTATCCGACGAGCTCGTCGGGACGGCGGGCCGCCTCGCCGATGCGGCCCGGGTCGAGCCCGAACTCCAGGAACGCCTGACGAAGCGTCGTGCCGTCGGCGTCGGTGAGGCCCCACCATTCGTCGCGCCAGACGCCTCCCACCGCGGAGGATCCGAGCAGGGCCGTGCCGAACCGGGTTCCCTCCTCGTCCCAGAAGGCGATGATCTCCAGCGCGAAGCCGAGAGCCGACCGCCACTGCTCGTCGGTGCGCACACGCAGCAGGCGCACGACCTCCAGGGCCATGAGCACGCCGAGCATGCCGTCGAAGCGACCAGCGTCCGGAACGGTGTCGAGGTGCGACCCGAGCAGGAGCGCCGGTTCGTCGCCGGTCGTCATGCCGCGCGGGTCGGATCCGAGCCGGCCGACCTGGTTGCCGGCGGCATCCTGGCGGGTGGTCATGCCGATCTCGCGCATCCACTCCGCGACGAGACGGTTCACGCGGGCGTGCTCGGGCGACAGATACACGCGCTCGAGGCCGCCCTCCATCGAGGTCTCGCGGGCCAGCTCGTCGCAGCGCGCCATCACGCGTCGAGCGGATGCGGCGATCGCGTCGGGGGAGATGTCGAGGAGAGCCGCCGTCACCGCAGCACCTCGGCTGCCGCGTCGACGCCGCCGCCGACCGGCACGCGCGCACCGAAGCGGCGCAGCACGTGCTCGAGCGCGACGAGCGTGGTGAAAACGGCGTCGGGGCGAGCGTTGTAGCCCATGGTGCCGATGCGCCACACCCGCCCGTGCAGCGGGCCGAATGACGTTCCGATCTCGATGCCGAAGTCCTCCAGCATCGCCTGTCGCGCGGCGTCGCCGGCCACGCCCTCCGGGATCTCCACGGCGACGACATTCGTCATCTTGTGCGCGACGTCGCCGAACACGGTCAGGCCGAGCCCCCGAACCCCGGCGAGCATCGCGTCGCCGATGCGGCGGTGCCGCGCGATGACGGCATCCCGCCCCTCGAGCAGCAGCACCCGCGCGCACTCTCGGGCGCCGTAGAGCATGGAGGTCGCCTCGGTGTGATGGTTCAGCCGCCTCGGGCCCCAGTAGTCGAGGATCATGCCGAGATCGAAGTAGTTCGACCGCACGAAGTCGTCCGCGCTCGCGTCGCCCTCCTCGCGGATGCCGGCCTCGACCCGCTTGCGGGAGCGCACGACCTCGACGGCCCGGTCGCTCAGCGTCAGCGGCGCCGAACCCGACGGCCCGCCCAGGCACTTCTGCAGGCCCGCGGTCGCGGCATCCAGACCCCACGCATCCGCTTCGAAGTCGTTGCCGCCGAGCGACGCCGTCGCGTCGGTGTAGAACAGCACGCCGTGCCGTCGGCAGATCTCGCCGATCTCATCGAGGGGCTGGCACATGGTGGTGGAGGTGTCCCCCTGCACGAGCGCGAGCAGCATCGGCTTCACCCGCAGCACCGCCTCTTCGATCGCGGATGGGGTGAACACCTGACCCCACTCGACCTCGATGGTGTGCACCTCGGCCATCGCGCGCTCGGCGATCTCTGCCAGCAGGTGCCCGAAGCGTCCGAACACCGGCACGAGCACCTTCTCCCCCGGGCGAACAAGGGACGTGATCGCCGCTTCGATGCCGGCGCGCGAGGTGCCGTCGACGAGCACGGTGGCGTCGTTGGTCGTGGCGAAGACGTCGCGGTAGAGCGCCTGCGTCTCGGTCATCGTCGAGGTCATGAAGGGGTCGTATTGCCCGACCAGCGGCGCCGACATCGCGCGCAGCACGCTCGGGTAGGCCGAGATGGGCCCGGGGCCCATGAGAAGTCGGGCGGGCGGGTCGATGGGGGCGGGGATGCTCATGGTGTCTCTGATCGATGTCGTTCGGGGTTCGGATGCGGTGGTCGGGATGCCGGTCACACCGTGCGGGTGACCGTGGCGGCCAGGCGCTGCGCCAGCCGCACGAGGGCGAGGTCGGTGCCGGCGGGCGCGACCAGGCACACACCCACCGGTGCGGGTCCGTCGGGTGTGGCCACCGTCAGCAGCGGCACGGAGATCGAGGGGAGCCCCGCCACGGCGGCGGGGGTGGTCATGCGCAGGCTCGCCAAGCGGGTCGCGTCGACGTCGGCCGGCTCCGCGGTGCGCGACGGCGCCGGACCGGGCGCGGTCGGCAGGAGGAGAACTCCGCCCGCGACGATGCTCGCCAGGCCTCGGGCGATCGCCGTGACCTTCTCGCGCGCCTCGCGCTCCTCGGCCGACGTCACCTGCGACGCGGCGCGGAAGCGCTCGGCGACGGCGGGTCCGACGGCGCCCGGGTGCTCACGCAGCCAGTCGCCGTTGTTGCGCCAGGCCTCCGCACCCTGCACGGTGCGGAAGGGCACGGCGTAGTCGTCGAGGTCGCCGATCGACACGCTGTCGACCTCGGGCGGTTCGTCAGCGGCCGCGAGGAGGGTGAGCATCCGCTCGAACACCGCGCGCGTCTCGGGTTCGACCACGGCCAGCGCCTCCCGCGGCACGAGGAAGCGCCACGGCAGGTCTTCGGCCGACGGACCGTAGACGCTCTCGGTCGACTCCGATCCGTCGTAGCTGAGGCACCAGTCCGCGACGCGGCGCAGCGTATCGCCGTCCCGGGTGAGCCACGCCACGGTATCGAAGGACTGCGCGAGCGGCAGCATCCCCTGGCGCGGCACGAAGTCGTGCGTCGTTCGCAGCCCCCACAGCCCTTGATACGAGGCGGGGACGCGGACGGACCCGGCGGTGTCGGTCGCGAGGCCGATGTCGGCGTGGCCGAGCGAGACAGCCGCGGCGGGACCGCTCGACGAGCCGCCGGGCAGCGCCCACGGCGCGGCGGGGTTCGGCGGGGTTCCGTAGTGCACGTTGTCACCGGCGATCGAGTACGCGAACTCGTCGGTGCGCGCGATGCCCCGGAGCGAAGCGCCGCCGCGCAGCAGGTCGCCGACCGCCGGCGCCGTGCGGGTCTCGGGCCGGGCGCCGTCGAGGAACGTCGGGTTTCCGGCTCCGACGCGGTAGCCCTTGATCGCGAAGACGTCCTTGACGGCGACCGTGAGACCGGAGAGCGGACCATCCCACGCGCCCTGGTAGAGCGGGTCGCCCACGGTGCGCCAGACCGAACCGTCGAACGCGCCGCCGACGGCGTCGAATCCGGTCGTGGTGGCGTGGGCCGCGGCCACCGCAGCCGGGCCGTCGAAGTCGGCTTCGCGAATGCGCGCGTGCACGCCGCAGACGATGTCGACCACCTGGGAGATGTCGAAGTCGACCGCCGCCGAGAGATAGGCGTAGGCGAGGTGCTCATCCATGCCGTATCGGGCATGGAGCAGCGACAGCGAGGCGCGCACGCATCGCCGCATGGCTTCGCCGAGGTCTTCGTGCATGCCGGTGGGGACGAGATACTCGCGGGTCTTGACCAGCGGACCGGCGAGCTCGCCGAAGCGCTCCCGAGCCTCGGCGGCGGGCACGACGTCGAACCTCAGCGTCGCCCGCAGCGACGCCTCCAGCGCGGTCAGCGCGACCTCGCCGTCGCCCTGCGCGAAGTGCGGGTCGCCGACGTAGGCGAGCGCACCGGCGACCTGAACGGGCAGGTAGAGCGTGGCGCCGACGGTGAGGAGCTTGATGTCGATGTTGCCGCCATGGCTTCCCGGCGGCACCGAATGCGGATGCCGGTCGCCGGCGACCGCCACCCCCATCGTGCCGAGGAACGGCGCCAGCGGGAACTCCACCTCGCGCTCGACGTCGGCGGTGGCGCCGAGGGTGTCGCGCAGCGGCAACGCTCCGAACAGCCGGCCGGCCCGCTCGTGGACCGGCGTGAACACACTCACGTTGGACTCACCGCGCGGCAACTCGCCCACCAGTGCGCCCTTGCCGTGACGGTTCGAGATGACGCCGTAGGGAACGCGCGGGTCCAGGCGCTCGACGGTGATCGCGAGCAGGTCGCCGACGGCGGCACCCTCCACATGGATGGGGCCGGTCACCACGTGCGGGCCGTCGCGCTCGGGGTCCCGCATCCCGTCGGCGGCGATCGCCGCCGCGTCCTCGAGCACGGCGTCGGCCGAGACACCGTGGCGGGCGAAGAAGGCGTGCGGGTCCTTGCCCTGATCCTCGAGGATTCCCTCGTGGCTCACGGTGTCGATCGTGACGGTCTCGCCGGCACCGATGCGCAGCACGGCCGCATCCGTCTCACAGGGAAGCCGCCCCCATGACACGGTGTCCAGTCGCGCGGGCAGGTAGTGGTCGCCGGGGATCTCGCCCCGCCCCGGCTGCAGGATCTCGAACGACGCGATCATGCCCTCATCCAAACGCATGACGTCAGGCTCCGTCACCGTCGCGCGACAGCAGGCGGCCGCACGGGTTGCCCCGCCACTGCGGCGCCTCGCCCGCTCCGCCCTCGGTCACGTCGAACACCGATCGCCCGTGCAGCCACGTGCGGCGGGTGCGGCCGGTGAGGTCGCGCCCGTCGTATGCCGAGATCGGATTGCGATGCAGCAGCCGCCGCGCGTCGACATGCAGCGGATCGTCGGCCCCGAAGACGGTGAGGTTGGCGGCCGCGCCGATCTCGATGCGTCCGGCATCGACGCCCGCGATCGCGGCCGGGCCGGTGGTGAACAGCGGCACGATCGTCTCCAGCGCGATGCCGCGCTGGTGCGCCTCGGTCCACACCGCGGACATCCCGACCTGCAGGCCGGCGATCCCGCCCCACGCGAGCCCGAAGTCGCCGTCGCCGTCGCGCTTGCGCTCGACCGTCGACGGCGAGTGGTCGCTGACGATGCCGTCGATGGTGCCGTCGAGCACTCCCTCCCACAGCAGATCGCGATTCGCCGCCTCGCGGATGGGCGGGCAGCACTTGAATTCGCCGGCACCGTCGGCGATCTCCTCGGCGATCAGCGTGAGGTAGTGCGGACACGTCTCGACCGTGAGGGGGAGCCCCTCCGCCTTCGCCTGACGGATGACCGGCAGCGCGTGCGCGTCGCTCAGGTGCAGGATGTGGGCGCGGGCCCCGGTGCGTCGCATCGCGTCGATCACGGTGGTGATCGCCGCTGCCTCGCTCGCCGGTGGGCGCGAGCGCAGGAAGCCGTCGTAGTCGCGCCCGAGCGGCCCGTCGGGGCCAAGGAACGTCGGATCCTCGGCGTGCACGATCAACCGCGATCCGATCGCGGCGATCTCGGTCATCGCCTCTTCCATCTGCGTGGTGCTGAGGTGCCCGAACTCGTCGACTCCCGAGGGTGCGAGGAAGCACTTGAACCCGTAGACGCCGGCGTCGTGCAGCGGCGCGAGGATGCCCAGGTTCTCGGGAACCGCTCCGCCCCAGAAGCCCACATCGATGAAAGCGGATGCGGCGGCCGCTTCGCGCTTGATCTCCAGCGCCTCGGGCGTGGTCGTGGGCGGAACGGAATTCAGCGGCATGTCGACGATCGTCGTGATGCCGCCCGCGGCGGCCGCGAGGGTGGCCGAGCGGAATCCCTCCCACTCGGTGCGTCCCGGCTCGTTCACGTGCACGTGCGAGTCCACCAGGCCCGGCAGCAGCACGGCATCGTCGGGCACGAGCACACGCCATTCGGTGTCGACCCGCTCGCGTGCCCCCAGGATGTCGACGATGCAGCCGCCGTCGAGCACGACGGTCGCGGGCTGGAAGGATCCGTCGACGAAGGCTCGCCGAGCCCGGATCGCGGTGCGCACGGGTTTCACGCGGCCGACGTTACGCGGGACGCGTTTCCGCAGTGTTACCCGCATGAACATTTCGTGTGCCGGCGCCGCACACCGGCGAACGCGCTATCCGGCTGCCGATTCCGGAACGGCCGACGCGCGGGCGGATGCCGGCGTCCCGCGGTGATTCCACATCACAGCGACATACAGCGCCGCCCCGAGAAGGGCACCGATGACCCACGCGAAACCGCTCAGCGCGCCGACCGCGGGAACCCACACCGCTGCGACGGAGAAGACCGCCGCCACGGCCACGGCGATCACCGCCCGGACGTTCCACCCGCGCTGATAGTGATACCGCGCAGCGGGGTCCATCGAGAAGAGGTCGGCGATCTTCAGGGCGCGTCGCTGCACGATGTAGTAGTCCGCGACGAGCACCCCGTAGAGCGGGGCGAGGACGGCGCCGAGGGTGTCGACGAAGACGGGGAGGTTGTCGCCGATCGTCACCACCCAGAGGGCGCCGATGATGAAGCCGAACAGGGCGGTGAGGTAGCCGCCGGTCTTGAAGCTGATGCGCTGCGGAGCGAGGTTCGACAGGTCGTACGCCGGCGGGATGAAGTTCGCGACGAGGTTGATGCCGACCGTCGCGAGCAGGAACGTGATCGCGGCGACGATGGTGAGGAAGACGTTGCCGACCTGTCCGACGATGTCGGCGGGGTTCGTGAGCGGCTCGCCCTGACCGTCTTGGAAGACGATGTAGGCGCCGGCGGTGATGAACAGCGCGAGGAAGGTGAAGAAGGTCAGGCTCACCGGCAGGCCGAGGAAGTTGCCGCGCTTCATCGCCTTCTCGCTCTTGGCGAACCGCGAGAAGTCGCCGAAGTTGATGATCACTGCAGAGAAATACGCGATCATCGTGCCGATCACCCCGACGAAGGCCGCGACGGCGGCCCATCCTTCGACCTCGGAGCTGTTGAAGATCTGGCCCACGGCGGGGATGAGGTCGTCACCCGCCTGGATCCAGATGGCGACGAGCAGCACGACCATGACGACGTAGACCGCGGGTCCTGCGAAGTTGAGGAACCGTTCGATCCACGCGATGCCGCGCGTGAAGAGCAGGATCTGGAGACCGGCGACGATCGCGTACGAGACCCAGTCGATCGCATCCATGCCGAGCACCGCGGGCAACTCGGGGTCGCCGAAGATCGCGTCGAGCGCGAGGGAGACTGCCGTGGAGGCGAAGTAGGTCTGCGCGCCGAACCAGAAGATCGCCACGATGCCGCGGATCAGAGCGGGGAACTGCGCGCCGCGAACCCCCATGCTCGACCGCGCCATGACGGCGTAGGGGATGCCGTACTTCACGCTGGGCTTGCCGGTCAGGTTGACCAGCCAGTTCACGAACAGGCCGGCCAGGACGATCGCGGCGAACACCCACCACCCGCTGATCCCGGCCGTCACGAACAGGCCCGCGGCGAGGGTGTAGCCCGCGAGGGACTGCACGTCGTTGGTCCACACGTTGAAGATCTCGAAGGCCGTCCACCGCCGCTTCTCGCGCGGCAACGGCGCGAGATCGTCGTTGTAGAGCGAGGGATGCGGGTGCGCACCGGCATCGGTGTCGAACGGCTCGGACTCGTGCGGACCTGCGGCGGTGCTCGTCATGTCGTTCTCCCTCGATGCGGTGAAGCAGGTCGCCCGCGATGGTGCGGACGGTGCGACCGGCGATGGAAAGGCGCTTCCGATCCGCCGAGGTTATTGCGCGGGGAGAGGGGGTGGGTTGCGCGGGTGTAAATCCTGTGACGACACCGCCGTCACGGCCGGGAAACCTGGTCGGTGTAACGTGCGGCGGGTGCACCTCAGCGACTTCAACGACCTCGACGACGCCACCGCCCGCGATCTCGTGCGGGTGTGGGCAGCTGTCCCGAGCTGGGTCGACGGCGTCGTCTCCGCGCGGCCGTACGCCTCCATCGACACCCTGACGACGCACGCCGCCGATCTGGCGAAGGGTTGGGGCCGCGCCGAGCTCGAGCAGGCGCTGTCCCAGCACCCGCGCATCGGTGAGAAGCCGGAGGGGGCGAACGCCGAGGCGGCCGCATCCCGTCGCGAGCAGTCGACGATGACCGACGCGGATCCCGCCGTGGCGGCGGCGATCGCAACCGGCAACGCGGAGTACGAGGCCCGCTTCGACCGGGTCTTCCTCGTGCGCGCCGCCGGTCGCACGCCCGAGCAGATCCTGCGAGAGCTGCAGCGCCGACTCGGGAACGACGACGACACCGAAGTGCGCGAGGCGTGCGAGCAGCTGGCCGAGATCGCTCTGCTGCGCCTGCGCGGCGCGGTCGGACACAAGCCCATCTGAACGGCAGGATCATCCCCATGAGCACGCACCTGACCACGCACGTCCTCGACGCTTCGCGCGGCGCCCCGGCCCGAGAGGTGAGCATCGCCCTCGCCCGCCTGCACGACACCGGCGAGGTCTCGCACCTGGCCGACGGTCTGACGAACGACGACGGTCGCCTCGCTCTCGGGCCGGAGCTGCTCGATCCCGGCACCTACCTGCTGACCTTCGCGACCGGCGCCTACTTCGCGGCGCAGCAGGTGGAGACCTTCTACCCGCTCGTGACGGTCAGCTTCAGCGTCGCGCCCGCCGCCCACGACGAGACGCCCCACCTGCACGTGCCGCTGCTGCTCAGCCCATTCGCCTACTCCACCTACCGCGGCAGCTGAGCCGAGTACAAAGGCCGGCCGCGAGCGTCGCCAACACAGGAGATCCTGCGGGCTCGTGCCGCATCCATCGATCTGGATCGGCTCGCCGCCGCAGATCTCCTGTGTTGTTCGCACGCAGCCGCGACTGCCGTCGGCCGGGCGGCTCAGGGGATCCAGTACCCCACGGCGCAGAGAACCCGTGTCTCTTCGTCGGCATCGGCGGGCGGATCGATCGCGGGCGGGAAGACACCCCACTGACGCCATTCATCGGCATGCACCACGACGTGCTCGTTCAGGCCGGCGAGCAGCTCCGGCGAGAGGTGGAAGTCGATCCCGAGCTTCTTCGCGATCAGCCAGGCCTGGAACGCACGATAGGTGGCCAGGTGAGCGAATCCCTCGGCGGCGGGATAGTCCCCGTACTGGAACCGGAAGACGGCGTCGTCGGCTACCCCGGCTCGCACCGCCTCACCGGCGGTGTCGTTGAGCGCGTCGTAGGCGGCCACCGGGTCGCCACCGAACAGGTCGGCCTCACGGAACTCGTCGCCCTCGGCGATCGACCGACCGGCGAGCACGCCGGGAATCCACGCTTCGTCGTAGGCGTGGGCGAAGAGGATGTCGCGGTAGGTGGGGTCGGGTGTGCTCGTCCACTCGGACGGCGCGGGGCGATCGAGGTCGGCGACGTCGATCCGGTCGATGACGCTGCGCAGAGCGGCATCGGAGGCGAGGAACAGCTCATCGGCTCTCATGACGCTCACCGTAGCGCCGACCTCCCACACGCTCCACCGCTGCCGCGGAGGCGATCAGGCCGTGAAGACGGTGTGCACGTCGCCGGCGACCGCGCGCCCGCCGAGCGCCTCGAGCTCGAGCAGCACGGCGCTGCCGATCACCTCGGCGCCGAGCTCGGCGAGCAGTCGATGGCTCGCGCGCAGCGTGCCGCCGGTGGCGAGCACGTCATCCAGCACGAGCACGCGCGATCCGGCGGGGATGTCGTCCGACGCCTCGACCGCCGCCTCGCCGTATTCGAGGGCGTAGGAGACGGATGCGGCCGGCCGCGGCAGCTTGCCGGCCTTGCGGATCGGCACCATCCCGGTGCCGGTCGCGACGGCGGCGGCACCGGCAAGCAGGAATCCGCGCGCTTCGATTCCGGCCACGACGTCGAAGCCTCCGCGGAAGGGCTCGACGAGCGCTTCGACGCAGACGCGGAACGCCGCTGCGTCGGCGAGCAGCGGAGCGATGTCACGGAAGAGGACGCCGGGTTCGGGGAAGTCCGGGACGACGGCGATGAGCTGCTCGGCGCGGGCGAGGTCTGCGTGCACCCGGCAACACTACCGGGCGGACGCCCTGCCAGGATGGACGCATGACCGCCTCCGACACGCGCGCGCCGCTCGGAACGGCGCCCGCCTCAGGAGCGTTCGCCGGCGCGATCCGCAGCCTGTCCGACCGGTTCGCCGCCGAAACCGCGCAGCTCGATCCGGACCATCCGATCGACTCCGACGCATGGCCGACCGTCGGCGCGATGGTCGATCACCTCGGCCAGATCCAGCGCTGGGCGACGGAGGTCGTGCGCACCGGCGCATCCGTCGACCGTGCCCCGTTCGCGCGGCCTGCCGACCGCGAGCGCATCGCCTGGTTCGTCGAGGGATCGTCGGCGCTGGCCACCGAGCTCGAGTCGCGCGACGCGTCGGACGAGTGCTGGGCCTTCGTTCCCAGCGGCACGGTCGGCTTCTGGGCGCGCCGGCAGGCGCACGAAGCGCGCAAGCACCTGTGGGACATCCGCACCGCATCCGTCGCCGTGCCCGAGATGCCCGACGCCGGCGGGCACGAGATGGCCGCCGACATCGTCGACGAGCTCTACGCCGTCTTCCTCGCACGCGCCGTTCGCGGCGGTCTCGCGCCCCTGCCGACCCCGCTCGAACTCGTGCCCGTCGACGCGGCCGTGGCGTGGCATCTCGCGCCGGACTGGACCGTGCGGCGCACGACGGATGCTGCCGCAGACCCTGCCGCGACGGTCGTGACGGCCACCCTGGGCGACATCGCACTCTTCGCGTGGGATCGCGCGGTGCCGGAAGACATGCCCGACCGGTTCGCCGTCACCGGGTCCCTCGCGACCGTCGCCGCCTACCGTGACGCTCCCGTGCATCCCTGATGCCCAACGCGCGCATCCACACCCGCGCCCGGCTCACTTGTCACCGGATGTCGGATAGCCGCCCCGTGACGACACCTCGCGGCAACCGAACGCCCGCATCCACACCCGCGCCCGGCTCACTTGTCACCGGATGTCGGACAGCCGCCCCGTGACGACACCTCGCGGCAACCGAACGCCCGCCTCCACACCCGTGCCGCCCGCCGGCCGCGCCGCACCGCCCCTTCGGCGGCGGGTCAGAGGGTGCCGACGCCGAGGTTGACAGGGCTGTCCTCGATGTTGCCGACGATGCCGCGGATGATGCCCGCCCCGTCGGCGCCGCGCAGGCTCTCGTACCACGCCTCGGTCGCCGCCGGATCGAACGCGTGGGTCTCGTGGGCGCGCTTGCGGGCGCGTTCCACCAGCTCGCCGGCGCGCGCCGCGCGGGACTTCTCGTAGCGCTTGAGGGTGTCTTCGACCGAAATGGTGTTGGTGGCGACCGCGGTCGCGAGGGCGAACGAGTCCTCCAGCGCCGAGCACGCCCCCTGCCCGATGTCGGGCGAGGTGTTGTGGGCTGCGTCGCCGAGGATCGCCACGCGCCCCTTCACCCACGTGTGGAACGGCGCGATGTCCCAGATCTCGACGCGGTTGAGGGAAGCATCCGGATCGATCGAGTCCAGCAGCGCCTGCACGCCCGGCGCCCACGAGCCGAACGCCTCGCGCAGCGGCGCGACCCCGTCGGCGCGGTCGTAGGGAAGCCCCGCCGGCTGCGGGATGTCGACGAAGAAGTAGAAGCGATCGTCGGCGACGGGCATGACGGCGCACCGCTTTCCCTCCGCGACGTAGGTCGTCCACTGGTTCACCGGGCCGATCGCCTCGTTCGCCGGCACGAGTCCGTTGAAGTTCGTGTAGCCGGAGTACTCCCGCTCGATGCCGCCGCCGGTGACGTAGTCGCGCACGAAGGAGCGCGCGCCGTCGGCGCCGATCACCATGTCGGCGGTGTCGGTCGACCCGTCGGCGAAGGTGACCGTCACGATCTCGCCGTCGTCCTCGATGGCCGTGGCCGTGCTCGAGAGGTGGATGCGGTGCATCCCGAACGTCTCCATGAGCAGTCCCTGCAGGTCGGCTCGGGCGACCGGGTACGGCCGCTGCCCCGTGAGGGTCGTCACCGGCTCGAGCGAGAAGCGGCACATGACCTCGCCGGAGACGCCCTCGTAGTACGCCATGTCATCCATGCGGCCGCCGAGCGCGGCGACCTCCTCGGCCAGGCCGAGCCAGTTGAGCACCTTGACCCCGTTCGACCACAGCGACAGGGCCGCTCCCACCGGCTTGTTCTCGCGCATCTTGTCGTAGATGACGACGTCGTGCCCGAGGCGCTGCAGCGCGATGCCCGCGCTGGCGCCGCCGATTCCGGCGCCGATGATCAGGATCTTCATGTGGTGAACATTAGGAGGCGCGTGTCACGGGCCTGTTACACGGGGGCTTCGGGAGCGGATCGGCGGATGACCGCGGCCATTACACTGGCGCGCATGACGGAATCCCCTCGCTCCGGCACCGAATGGTGGCGCACGGCGGTCATCTACCAGATCTATCCGCGCTCGTTCGCGGACACGTCCGGTGACGGCATCGGCGACCTGCGGGGCGTCACCGAGCACCTCGACGACCTGGCCGCCCTCGGAGTGGATGCGCTGTGGCTGAGCCCGTTCCAGACCTCCCCGCAGAAGGACGCCGGCTACGACGTCGCCGACTATTGCGATGTGGATCCGATCTTCGGCACGCTCGCCGATTTCGACGAGATGCTCGCCGGCGCGCACGCGCGCGGCATCCGCATCATCGTCGACCTGGTTCCCAATCACTCCTCCGACCAGCACGCCTGGTTCCAGCAGGCTCTCGCCGCCGCTCCCGGAAGCCGCGAGCGCGCGCGCTACATGTTCCGCGACGGCCGGGGCGACGACGGATCGGTGCCGCCGAACAACTGGGAGTCCGTCTTCGGCGGCCCGGCATGGTCGCGCATCACCGAGGCCGACGGCACGGCCGGGCAGTGGTACCTGCACCTGTTCGACGCGTCGCAGCCCGACTTCGACTGGTCCAACCCCGAGGTGCAGGAGATGTTCCGCGGGGTGCTGCGGTTCTGGCTCGACCGCGGCGTCGACGGATTCCGGGTGGATGTGGCCCACGGCCTGGTCAAGGCGGACGGCCTGCCCGACTACACGCCGCCGGAGGACGCCGCGTCGATGGGTGGCGAAGAGGCCGACGTGCCGTACTGGGGTCAGCCGGGCGTGCACGAGATCTGGCGCGACTGGCGCCGCGTGATGGAGGAGTACGACGGCGACCGCGCCCTGTGCGCTGAGGCCTGGATGCCCGGACCCGACATCACCGCGCTGTGGGTGCGCTCGGACGAGATGCACCAGGCGTTCAACTTCCCGTACCTCGAGACGGCGTGGCGCGCCGCTGATCTGCGCGAGGTCATCACCGACTCCCTCCGCGCCTTCGGCGGCGTCGGTGCGCCGGCCACGTGGGTGCTGTCGAACCATGACGTCGTGCGGCACGCATCCCGTCTCGCCCTCACCGCCGAGAACCCCCAGGGCGCCGGCATCGGGCCGAAGAGCAAGGGCAAGCCCGACCCGGTCGTGGGCCTGCGCCGTGCCCGGGCCGCCACCACCCTGATGTTCGCGCTGCCGGGCTCCGCCTACGTCTACCAGGGCGAGGAGCTGGGCCTGCCGGAGGTCATCGACCTGCCGGATGAGGCGCGTCAGGATCCGACCTGGTTCCGCACGGGCGGCGAGCGCTACGGCCGCGACGGCTGCCGTGTGCCCATCCCGTGGGTCTCGGATGCCCCCGCCTACGGTTTCAGTCCCGAGGGCGCGTCGTGGCTGCCGCAGCCGGCGGAGTTCGCCGGCTTCGCTCGCGACGTGCAGGAGGACGATCCGGATTCGACCCTGTGGCTGTACCGCACCCTTCTCGCCGAGCGGCGCGAGCGTGCGCTCGGCGCCGGGGAGCTGGAGTGGCTCGACGGGTTCGGCGACGACGTCATGGCGTTCCGGAACGGCGGGCTGACCGTGGTCGCGAACACGGGCACGGATGCGGTGACCCTGCCGTCGGGTGTCGTGGTGGCACAGAGCGGCCCCCTCGCCGGCGACACCCTGCCCGCAGACACCGCCGTGTGGCTCGCCGACGCGTAGGGCGCTTCGCCGACCCGCCCCTTTCTCGCCGAGCCACCCCCATCCACACCGGAGGAACGGGCCGGCTCGACGCGAAGGGGGTGGCTCGAGGCGAGGGAGCGAGCCGCGACGGGTGTGAGGTGACGACGTAGGCTCGGGACATGGCCTCCGACCTCGACACCCGCACCGACCTCGAACGCCTGTACATCGATCTGCACCGCCACCCGGAACTGTCCTTCCAGGAGACGCGCACCGCCGGGGTCATCGCCCGCGAGCTCGACGCGCTCGGGATCGAGTACGAGGAGGGCGTCGGCAAGACCGGCATCGTCGGGGTGATCCGAAATCCCGGCGAGACGGGTGAGGCCGGGCCCACGGTGTGGCTGCGCGCCGACACCGACGCCCTGCCGGTGGAGGAGCGCACGGGACTCGACTACGCGAGCACCGCGCGCGGCACCGATCCGCAGGGCACCGATGTTCCGGTCATGCACGCCTGCGGCCACGACATGCACGTCAGCGCGATGCTCGGCGCCCTGCGCCGGCTCGTCGCGACCAGGAGCGAGTGGGTCGGCACCGTCGTGGTCGTCTTCCAGCCCGCCGAGGAGTACGGCGCCGGCGCGAAGGCGATGATCGCCGACGGCGTGCTGGATCGGTATCCGCGACCGGATGTGGTGCTCGGCCAGCACGTCACACCGTTGCCCGCCGGCACGATCGGCGTGCGCAGCGGCACGCAGATGGCCGCCTCCGATGGCCTGCGCGTGACGCTCTTCGGGCGCGGTGGGCACGGATCGCGCCCGCACGCCACGGTCGACCCGATCGTCATGGCCGCGGCCACGGTCATGCGGCTGCAGACGATCGTCTCGCGCGAGGTCGACCCGCGGGATGTCGCGGTCGTCACCGTGGGTGCGCTGCACGCGGGTCTGAAGAACAACATCATCCCGGCCGAGGCCGTGCTCGAGCTCAGCCTGCGCTACCCCGACGACGAAGCGCGGGAGCGCGTGATGGAGAAGGTGGAGCGCATCGTGCGGGCCGAGGCGGCGGCATCCGGAGCCGAGCAGGCACCCTCGATCGTCATCGACCACACGCTGCCGCCGACCGTGAACGACGCCGGCGCCACGGAGCGCCTCAGCGCCGCTTTCGACCGCCACTTCGGTGAGGGAACGGTCGTCGACCCGGGCATGTTCACCGGCAGCGAGGACGTGTCGTGGTTCGCCCGCGAGTCCGGCGCACCCCTGGTCTACTGGTTCTGGGGCGGCATCGACGCCGACGCCTATGCGGCCGCCATCGCGGCGGACACGGTGGAGCGCGACATCCCGACGAACCACTCCCCGTTCTTCGCCCCGGTGCTGCAGCCGACGCTCGACAACGGCGTGGCGAACGTCGTGGTCGCCGCCCGCGAATTCCTGGCCGCCCGCTGACCCGCCCCGGCCCGGCGCGGCGCCCCGCGCGCCCCGGCCCGGCCCGACCCGGCCTGGCCCGCCGCTCAGCCCCGGCCCGCCGCTCAGCCCCAGCCCGGCATCCCCGAAGGTCGGAGAATCAAGCCGATGTCGGAGGATTTCACACCGATCCTCCGACATCGACGCGATTCTCCGACGAACGCGGCCGGCGCCCAGCGACCACGGATGCTGCGCGGCGTAGCCTGGATGGTGTGAACTCCCACGCCCTCTCGTCCGGCGGCGCACCCGCGGCTGCCGGGGCGCTCGACGCCGCCGCGCTCCGCGCCGACTTCCCGCTGCTGGCGGACCGCGCGAGTGATGAACCGCTGATCTACCTCGACTCGGCGGCGACCGCGCAGCGACCCCGGGCGGTCATCGACGCCGAGGTCGACTACATCGTGCGGGCGAACGCGGCCGTGCACCGGGGTGCGCACACGCTCGCCGCCGACGCGACGGAGCTGTTCGAGGATGCGCGCGCCACGGTCGCCGGATTCGTCGGCGCCGACGCCGATCAGCTCGTCTGGACCTCCGGCGCGACCGCCGGCATCAACCTCGTCGCGTACGCGATCGGCAATGCCACCGCCGGCCGCGGCGCTCCCGCGAGCGCCCGGTTCGCGCTGCGACCCGGCGACGAGATCGTCGTGACCGAGAGCGAGCACCACGCGAACCTCATTCCGTGGCAGGAGCTCGCGGCCCGCACCGGAGCGCTGCTGCGCCACATCCGAGTGCACGACGACGGCACGCTCGACCTCGACGCGGCTGCCGAGATCATCGGCGCACGGACGCGGGTCGTGGCCTTCCCGCACGTGTCGAACGTGCTCGGCATCGTCAACCCGGTCGACCGGGTCGTCGCCCTGGCGCGAGAGGTCGGCGCTCTGACACTGATGGATGCCTGCCAGTCGGCGCCGCATCTCGCCCTCGACCTGCCGGCGTCTGGCGTGGACCTCGCCGTCTTCTCGGGCCATAAGATGCTCGGCCCGAACGCGATCGGCGGCCTCTACGGCCGCGCGGACGTGCTCGAGGCGCTGCCGCCTTTCCTCACCGGCGGTTCGATGATCACGACCGTCACGCTCGACGAGGCGGACTACCTGCCCGCGCCGCAGCGCTTCGAGGCGGGCACGCAGCCGGTGTCGCAGGCCGTGGGGCTCGCCGCCGCCGTGCGCTACCTCGAGAACGTCGGCATGCCCGCGGTCCACGCGCACGAAGCGCGCCTGGAGCGACGGATGCGCGACGGACTCCGCGAGATCCCCGGCATCCGCCTGCTCGGCGACGCCGACGGCACAGAGCGCGTGGCGTTGGCCGCGTTCGACGTCGAGGGCGTGCACGCGCACGACGCGGGGCAGTTCCTGGATGCGCGCGGCATCGCCGTGCGCGTCGGACACCACTGCGCCGCGCCGCTGCACCGGCGCTTCGGCATGACCGCATCGGTGCGGGCGAGCGCCACCCTGTACACCACCGACGCCGACATCGATGCCTTCCTCGACGCCGTCGCCGGCATCCGCCCGTTCTTCGGGGAGGTCTGATGAGTCTCGAATCCCTCTACCAGGAGCTGATCCTGGACCACTCCAAGCGCCCGAAGGGCAAGGGGATCGCCGAGGCGACCGAGCGGTCGGCGATCTCGCACCAGCGCAACCCGATCTGCGGCGACGAAGTGACGCTGCAGGTGCGGCTCACCGACGACGGCGCGGGAATCCGCGACATCACCTGGGACGGCGCTGGCTGCTCCATCTCCCAGGCGTCGGCGTCGATGCTCGTCGCGCTCGTCGATGAGGAGCGCGACCTCGCCGACGGTGCCCCGATGCCGGTCGGCGACGCCCACGTCCTCATCGAGAAGTTCCGTGAGGCGCTGCGCTCGCGCGGCGCCATCCCGCTCGACGAGGAGACCTTCGGCGACGCCGCGGCGTTGTCGGGGGTGTCGAAGTACACCGCACGCGTCAAGTGCGCGATGCTCGCGTGGGTCGCCCTCGAAGACACCCTCGCCCGCGCCTGAACCTCACCCGCGCCTGAGCCGTGCCGGCACCGCACCCGCCGGGTCAGCCGAGGATGTCGCGCCGTCGCAGCGCGAACGTCGCGACGGCGACGAAGGCCAGCGCGAAGCCCCACAGGAGCGCAAGGCCGGGCGCATCGAACCCGTTCCCGAGCGGCGACTGCCCGTATGCCCAGAAGAAGGGCGAGAAGCGCTCGAGGTCGGCGAGGTCCTCGCTGTTGTTCGCGACGGCCTGCACGACGAACGACGCCGCGGCCACTCCCGCTCCGGCGCCGATCGCCCACGACCGCGCGCCGGTGATCGCGCCGGCGGCGAGCGCGACCGCGGCGAAGAGGAAGCCGAGCCCGGTCCACGCCGCCACCTCGGCGACGATCCGTCCCACCTCGAGATCGAGCTGCGACGGTTCGTTCAGCACCAGCAGCGTCGCGAGCACCACGGCGCCGACCACGAGCACGCGCACCAGCACGGCCGCGGCGCTCTCCAGCGCGTACTGCACCCGACCGACGCCGTGGGCGATGGTGAGCTCGAGGCGACCCGACTCCTCCGCACCGGCGATGACGGATGCGCCCCACGACACCGCGGCCACGGCCATGAGCGCGAAGCCGACGAGGCCGAAGAAGGTCGCCTGGGTGTATCCGGCGCCGGAGGTGATGTCGTCGTAGCCGAGGGTGCGGACGAGCTCCGGCGGCAGGCTGTCGAGCATTCCGGCGAGCTCGGGGGTCTGCATCGACGGGAAGAGGGGCAGGTACACCGCCATCACGACGATCATCCCGGCGCACCACCCGGCAGTTCCGCGCCACCCGTCGACGAGCCAGCGGCGGAGGATCGGGATCATGCCGCACCGCCCGAGCCGCCGCGCGCGGCGTCGCCGTTCGCCCTGCGTCCGTACAGGTCGAGCACGGACTCCTCGAGGTCCGGTTCCTCGACGGTGAGTTCGCGCACCGTGAAGCGCGCGAGCGCCTTGACGACGGGGTCGATGTCGCCGCGCGCCGTGGCGGCGAGGTGGATGTCGCTCCCCACCGCTCGCACAGCCATGTCCTCCACGCCGGTCGGCGCGAGCGCGTCGCGCACGGATTCGGCGGCGCCCTCGACGATGGCTCGGATGCGCCGCACACTCGCGATGCGAAGCGACGCGACATCCCCTTCGGCGACGAGCCGCCCGTCGGCGAGCACCGCGACGTCATCGGCGGCCTGCTGGATCTCGCTCAGCACGTGGGAGCTGAGGAGCACCGTCTGGCCCGCGTCGCACGCCTCGCGCACCATGGCGAGGAACTCGCGCTGGATGAGCGGGTCGAGGCCGCTGGTCGGCTCGTCGAGCACGAGGAGCTCGGGCCGGTGCATGAAGGCCTGCACGAGCCCGAGCTTCTGCTTGTTGCCCTTGGAGAGGGTGCGCACCGGGCGGGTGAGGTCCAGACCCAGGCGCTCCGCGAGGGATTCGATCATGCCCGGTTCGACCGGCCCGCTGATCTCGGCGAGGTGGCGCAGGAGCGCGCCGCCCTTCACGCGTCCTTCCAGGCGCAGCTCTCCCGGCACGAATCCGATGCGTCGTCGCAGCGCCGCGCCGCCGGCACGCGGCGACTGCCCGAGCACAGTGATCTCGCCGTCGGTGGGCCGGATCACATCCAGCAGCAGCCGCAGGGTCGTCGTCTTGCCCGCGCCGTTGGGGCCGATGAGGCCGAAGACCGATCCTCTCGCGACGGTCAGATCCAGGCCGTGCAGCGCGATGTGCGCACCGTAGGCCTTGCGCAGGCCGCGGGTGTGGATCGCCGTCGCATCCGCCATGCCCGCACCTTACTCCTCGGCGCGTGCCGGCGGTGGGATCAGCCCAGGCCGGTGCGGTGCTCCTCGGGGTCGGATGCGCCGGCGACGGGCTTGCCCGACAGACCCACCGATCCGGATGCCGGGTTCTTCGACAGCGCGGCTCCGACGGCGACCGATTCGTCGACGTCGACATAGCGGGGGCGCAGCTGCACGGCGTGCGGCGTCTTCTGCTCGCGCTTGGCCTTGCGCGAGCTGTAGGCCAGGTTCAGCACCTCGACGAAGATCGCGAACGCCATCGGGCCGTAGATGAAGGCCTTGTCGATGTGGAAGCCGAAGCCTTCCGCGACGAGGAACGCACCGATCAGCAGCAGGAATGACAGGGCGAGCATCTTCACCGTCGGATGGTTGTTCACGAACGCGAAGATGAACCGGGCGGCGAAGAGCATGATGCCGAACGAGAGCACCACGACCGTGATGATGATCACGAGGTTCTCGGTCATCCCGACCGCGGTGATCACCGAGTCGAGCGAGAAGACGATGTCCAGCAGCAGGATCTGCGCGATGACGGAGCCGAAGGTGACGGTGGCGACCTTGCCGCCCGCACCGTGCTCGTCTTCGGCCCCCTCGAGCTTGTGGTGGATCTCGGTCACGGCCTTGTAGACGAGGAAGAGACCCCCGGCGATGAGGATGATGTCCTTCCACGAGAAGCCCATGCCGAAGAGGGTGAAGACCTCCTCGGTCAACGTGATGATCCATCCCGCGAAGAGCACCAGCACCACGCGGATCAGCATCGCCAGCGTAAGGCCCAGGTTGCGTGCGCGGGCCTGCTGCTCCTGCGGGAGCTTCGAAGCGAGGATGGAGATGAAGATGACGTTGTCGACCCCGAGCACGACCTCGAGCACGAACAGCGTCAGGAAGACGGCGATGAGGTCCGGGGTGAAGTCGAACGAGAAGTCCACGCCGCCATCGTAGGCGACGAGCCCCGGGGAAGACCGGAGCCCGTCGCGTTGCCTGCGCGCTGGTCAGGCGGAGATGAGCTCGCGTTCGAGGCGGGCGTAGCTGGCCTCCATGCCGTCGGTCATTCCGGTGGCGAGAACCATGTCACGGGTCTCCTTGTCGGGGTACTCGATCAGCGTGGTGGTGAGCGTTGCGCCGTCCTCCTCATAGAGGGAGAGGTCGTTCGTCGTCGACGGGAAGTCGGTGCCTGTCATGTGCTCGGTCGTGACCGAACGGCGGGGGGCCTCGCTCACGAGCGTCTCACCGTCGAAGCCGAACGGCTCACCCTCGGTGCCCTCCAGCGGCTCCCACGCGTAGCGGTAGCGTCCGCCGACGGCCGGGTCGATCTCGCAGACCGACATGCGCCAGCCGTCCGGGCCCAGCAGCCACTGCTTCATGAGTTCGGGCTCGGTGTGCGCACGCCACACCAGCTCGCGCGGGCCGTCGATGAGGCGGGTGATGCGCACGTGCGTGTCGGTGAGGATCTCGGTGCGGGTCCCCTTGCCCTGCGCGTACTCGCGCAGCCCCTGCAGCACGGTGTCCAGCTGGTTCATCGCGAGCGTCGAGCCCTCGACCGCGCCCATGGCGACGACCTGCTCGAGCGCCTCGACCGAGGGATAGTGGCTCACACTGGTCAGGCGCGATCCGGCGTCGGTCGCCTCGAAGGTGAACACCATCCTCCCGGTGGGCATGTCGGCGTTCACGACGCCGTGCTCGTCGGCGAAGGAGTCGAGCACGGTGAACGAGGATCCGTCGTCGATCTGCACGAACTCCCAGACGCCGCCGAAGCGCTCGCCCTTCGGGGAGGTCATGACGTACGACGCACGGCCGCCGGGCGCGAAGTCGAATTCGCGGAAGGTGGAGGGGTAGCCCGGAGGGCCCCAGAAGCGCTCGAGCTGAGCCGGTTCGGTGAACGCTCGCCAAAGCCTGTCGACGGGGGCGGCGAACTCGCCCACGAGGGTCATGGTGAGAGCTTCTGGATCGCTGGTGACGGCGGTGACGGGCATGGCGTGCTCCTCAGATGGTGGATGCCGGTGGCGGCGTGGGTGTGGATGACGGCGGGGTTTCGGGCTCGGCCAGGAGCGCGTCGAGGCGGTCGATGCGGGCACGCCAGATCTCTTCGTAGCGGGCCAGCAGAGCGCGAGCGCGGGCGATCATGGCCGGATCCGCGCGCACGAGGCGCTCGCGTCCCTCCGCGCGCTTGATGATGAGCTGCGCGGCTTCGAGCACGGCGACGTGCTTCTGCACCGCCGCGAAGGACATGTCGTAGTCGCGCGCGAGGGCCGAGACGGAATGCTCTCCGGTGAGCGTGCGCCGCAGGATGTCGCGGCGGGTAGCCGCCGCGAGCGCCTGGAAGACGCGGTCGATCTCGTCATCGGTGAGCTCCGTTTGTGCAACCATTTGGTTGTACGTTAGCGACCGACGCTTCGCCCGTCAAGCACCAAACAGCCGGTGTCCGGTCGTTTCTCGTCCGCAGCCATCGCACCCCTCGCCGTCCGCTGTTCGCACCTACACGTGCACTTATTCAGGTTGAACGCCCAGGGGCACGCCAACCAACCCCGGAGTTCCGCAGGTTGCGACGACGCCGTCATCCGCTGGCCTGAGTACGTGTCCGGCCGCCGCAGCTTCTGACCCGCCGCCCGCCCTGCCGGGCGACGACGTGCCCGGCACCACGGGATCATCGCCGCCATCTAGGATGGGATCGTCCGGCGCCCGTGATTCCTGGAGCTCAGCCGCATGACCTCTCCTTCCGACACCTCCGCGTCGTCGCGCCCCGTCGCCGACACCGTCGAGAACGCCCAGTCGACGCCTGAGAAGGAGCAGCCCTACGGCGCGCTCGGACTCAAGCCCGACGAGTACGACCGCATCCGGGAGATCCTCGGCCGCCGCCCGACATCGGGCGAGCTGGCGATGTACTCGGTGATGTGGAGCGAGCACTGCTCCTACAAGTCGAGCAAGATCTACCTGCGCCAGTTCGGCCAGAAGGTCAGCGACCAGATGCGCGAGAAGCTCATGGTCGGCATGGGTCAGAACGCCGGCGTCGTCGACATCGGCGAGGGGTGGGCCGTGACCTTCAAGGTCGAATCGCACAACCATCCCAGCTACATCGAGCCGTTCCAGGGCGCCGCGACCGGCGTCGGCGGCATCGTGCGTGACATCATCTCGATGGGTGCGCGCCCCGTGGCCGTCATGGACCAGCTGCGGTTCGGCGCGATCGACAACCCGGACACCGCCCGCGTCGTGCACGGCGTCACGTCGGGCATCTCGTTCTACGGCAACTGCCTCGGGCTTCCGAACATCGGCGGCGAGACGGTGTTCGACCCGGTGTACCAGGGCAACCCGCTCGTGAACGCGCTCGCGGTGGGCGTCATGCGCCACGAAGACGTCAAGCTCGCCAACGCCACCGGCGCCGGCAACAAGGTCGTGCTCTTCGGCGCCCGCACCGGCGGCGACGGCATCGGCGGGGCATCCATCCTCGCCTCCGACACGTTCGCCGACGGCGGCCCGACCAAGCGGCCGGCCGTGCAGGTGGGCGACCCGTTCGCCGAGAAGGTGCTCATCGAGTGCTGCCTGGAGCTCTACCAGGGCGAGCTCGTCGAGGCGATCCAAGATCTCGGCGCCGCCGGCATCTCGTGCGCGACCAGCGAACTGGCCGCCAACGGCGGTTCGGGGATGCGCGTCGACCTCGAGAACGTGCTGTTGCGCGACCCGTCGCTCACGCCGGAGGAGATCCTCATGAGCGAGTCGCAGGAGCGCATGATGGCCATCGTCGCCCCGGAGAAGCTCGACGCGTTCCTGTCCGTCGTGGGCAAGTGGGATGTGGAGACCAGCGTGCTGGGCGAGGTCACCGGAGACGGCCGCCTGCAGATCTTCTGGCACGGCGAGCAGATCGTCGACGTCGACCCCTCGACCGTGGCCGTCGACGGCCCGGTCTACGAGCGTCCGGTCGCCTACCCGACGTGGATCGACAGCCTGCGCGAGGAGTCGGCCGCGGCCCTCCCCCGCAGCATCGACCCGGAGGTGCTGCGCGAGCAGTTCCTGACGCTCGTCGCCAGCCCGAACCTCGCCGACACGTCGTGGATCACCAACCAGTACGACTACTACGTGCTGGGCAACACCGCCCTGAGCTTCCCCGACGATGCCGGCATGATCCGCGTCGACGAGGAATCGGGCCTCGGCTTCGCGATCGCCACCGACTGCAACGGCCGGTACTGCCAGCTCGACCCCTACGAGGGCGCCAAGCTCGCCCTCGCGGAGGCGTACCGCAACGTCGCCGTCACCGGCGCGGTGCCCGCCGCCGTGACCGACTGCCTGAACTTCGGCTCGCCCGAGAACCCCGAGGTCATGTGGCAGTTCTCGCAGGCGGTCGCGGGCCTCGCCGACGGATGCCTCGAGCTCGGCATCCCCGTCACGGGCGGCAACGTGTCGTTCTACAACCAGACCGGCGACCAGCCGATCTTCCCCACCCCGGTCGTGGGCGTGATGGGCATCATCGACGACGTCGCCCGCCGCATCCCCTCGGGCTGGCAGGATGCGGGCGAGAACATCTATCTGCTCGGCGTCACCGCGACCGAGCTGAGCGGCTCGCAGTGGGCGGGAACGATCCACGGCCACCTCGGCGGCCTGCCGCCGGCGGTCGATCTGGCCGGCGAGAAGAAGCTCGCCGAGCTCATTCACGCCGCGTCGCAGCAGGGTCTCGTCTCGAGCGCCCACGACCTGTCCTCCGGCGGCCTCGCCCAGGCCCTCGCCGAGGCGACGATGCGATTCGGTGTCGGCGCCCGCGTGTGGCTGCGTGAGATCAGCGAGCGCGACGGGGTGGATGCGGCGACCGCGCTGTTCGGCGAGTCGACCGGACGCGTGATCGTGTCGGTGCCGCGCGAGGAGGACGTCAAGTTCCGAGGCCTCTGCGAGGGCCGCGGCTATCCGGTGCTGCGCATCGGCGTGACCGACGTCCCGGCCGACGGCGGGGCCGCCCTCGAGGTGCAGGATGTCTTCACCGTCGCCGTGTCCGAGCTCCGCGAGCGCTCCGCCGCGACACTTCCCGCCGCGTTCGGCGCGACGATCGCCGAACCGACCGCGTAGGAGGAACCATGTCCGACGACGACGAATACGCCGGCTACGGCGAGGCCCGCCAGCGGCGCATGAAGATCGTCGCGTGGGTGACCATCGTGTCGCTGATCCTCGTGGCCGGCGGCTCCACCATCTTCACCCTGCTGTTCGCCTGAATCCGCGGCCGTCCGGCATCCGAGCGCCGCGCTCGCCCGCTGATTAGCATGGCAGTGTGGACCTCTGGTTCGAGCTGCTCGGCGCCTGGTGGTGGGTCGCACCCACCGCGATCGGTGCGGGCGCGGCCGGGTACGGCGTCGCCACGAGCGGTCGCCGGCGGGCGCGACGGCTCGAGCTCGACGCCGCGCGCCACGAGATGTCACGTGCGTATACGGCGCTGATGTCGGCTCGAGCCGACATGCGCACCGCCCGTGCCGCGCTGCAGACCGCCCGCGCCAACCCGGGCGCCCCGGGCGCGATCAGTGTGCCGGTCGCCCGTGACGAGCTCCAGCGCGCGAAGCACGCACACCGCGTCGCGTGGATGACCCTGCGGGCCAAGCGCACCGGCGTCAAGGCCGCCCGTGCACAGCTGCGCGCGGTCTCCGCATCGCCGGGCAAGGGCGACGACACCCGCCTCCCGCTCGCGCGTCTCATGGCCCGCCACGACATGCTGACCTCGCGCTGGATGCAGTACGAGACCGACGCCGCGCGCGCCGTCGCCATCCCGCAGATGTCGGATGCGCGCCACCCCGTCACGGCGGAGTTCGTCGCCGCAGAGCACCATGCTCGGGCGCTGCGCCCCGCCGACCCTCGTGCCAGGGTCGCCCCCGAGGACTTCGTCGCCTACCGGGAGGCCGTCGCCGCCGCCGAGGCCGCGTTCCGCGTGGCCGAGCAGGATGCGTGGCGCACCGCGCGCCGCGAAGGCCCCCCGCCGGTCGAGCCACCCCGCCCGTAGCCGGCCCGGCGGCCGCGGATACCATGGCAGGGTGGAGCCGTTCTTCACCTTCCTCGGGAACTACTGGTGGCTGGCGTTCCCACTATTCGGCGTGCTGGCCTCGGCCGGCAGCGCGTGGGAGCGTGGCGCCCGCCGGCGCCACAAGCGGCGGCTCGAGATCATCAAGGCGAAGGGCGAGGTGAAGGCCGCCACGCGCGGCGTGCCGATCTCGGCCGCGCCGACCGCATCCGACGCACCCGCACCGGAGGAGTCGACCGCCAAGCAGCTCGAGAAGCTCTTCGCCGCCCACGACGACGTCACTCACCGGTGGCTCGAGTACGAGCTGGATGTCGCGAAGCTCATCGCCTTCCCCGCGATGAGCGACGGGCGTCAGCCGCTGACGGCGGCGTTCCTCCGCGCCAAGCGCGTGGCCGACAACGCTCGGCCGGCGGCCGCATCCGCGAAGGTCAGCCGCGAGGAGCTGACGGAGTACCGGGATGCCGTGACGGATTACGAGGTCGCGTTCGACCTCGCCGAACGCGACGCGCGGCGCCTCAAGGACTCGACGTTCTCGACGGCCGAGCGCAAGCGTCTCGACACCGCCCAGCAGCTGCTCGCGGTCGCGGTCGACCAGGCGGCGACCCCGGCGGAGCGCCAGGTGGCGTACAAGCGGGTGCGGGAGGAGCTCGACGGCCTCATCTCCGTCTCCGACGACGCCGTCGACCGCCTCGAGAAGAAGGTGGCGCTGGAGATCACACCCGGCACGGCCCCACCGCCGAAGCCCGACGCTCCGGCCCCCTGACCCGCGCATCCGGCTCTCTCGTCCAGCACACGAGAACGGGGCGCCCGGCCGAAGCCGGACGCCCCGCAGGGTCCTCGAGGAGGAACGGGATCAGGAGGTCAGCGAGTCGACCCACTCCTGGTTGTCCGCGATCCACTCTTCGACGACGGGACCGTAGTCGTCACCGTCGTACTCATTGAACATGGCGTTCTCGAGCGAGTAGAGGGTTTCGCTGTCCATCTCGAAGTTCGAGATCCACTCGTGGACCTCGGGGAAGTCGTCGGCGAACGACGTCGCGGCGACGGAGTGGATGCCCTCGGCGTCACCGAGCAGGCCCTCGGGGTCTTCGAGGTCCTTGATCGGGAAGGCGTCGTAGGCCCAGTGCGGACGCCACAGCGTCACGACGATGTTCTCGCCGGCGTCGGTGGCCGACTGCAGCTCGGCGAGCATGGCCGGGGTCGACGACTCGATGAGGTTCATGTCCTCGAGGCCGTAACCCGGAACGACCTCTTCGCTCGTGATGCGCATGAGGCCCGAGCCGGGCTCGATGCCGACGATCTCGTTGCCGAACGCATCGGCGTTCTCGGCGAGCTCGGTCAGCGAGTCGATCGGGGCGTCCTCGTTCACCGCGATGGTGAGGGCAGCCTCGTCGTTCCACGCGCCGAGGTCCTCGAGGTCGTCGCCGTACTCTTCCATGTAGTCGGCGTGGGTGACCGGCAGCCACGTGTCGAGCACGAGGTCGAAGTCGCCGCCGGCGAGACCGGCGTAGACCGGGGCCACGTCGGCATAGGTGAGCTCGACGTCGTAACCCTGCTCGGTGAGGATGGCCTCCCACAGGTACGACGCCGCGATGCCCTCATCCCAGCCGTTGAAGACGGCCAGCTCGATGGCGCGGTCGGCACCCGAGGTGTCGCCGCCCGCGTCGGAGCCGCTGTCGCCCGAGTCCGAGCTGCAGCCCGCGAGCACGAGGGCCGAGGCGCCCGCGAGGGCGATTCCGGTTGCGAGGTGCTTTCTCTTGGTCATCATGTTGACTCCCTCTCCATCCGCGTGCTGTTCGCGGACTGGTCGTGTTGTCAGGCGTCCGTGTCTCGGACGCCTCCGGCGGGCGATGAACCCGCCTGGTCTTGGGTCGCGGTCGCTGTGGCGCCCGCGAGTCGATCAGGCCTGCGCGCCGGCCGGCTGGGCGGTCTCGGCGGAAGCCTGGGTATCCTTTGTCGAGTTGTCGGGCGACGTCTTCTTGCGACGCTTCGCACGCGCCCCACCCTTGTCGGCGAGGGCCGATGTCATGCGGTCGAGCATCATCGCGAGGATGACGATCGCCACACCGGCTTCGAACCCGAGACCGACGTTGATGCGGCCGATGGCACGCGTGATCTCGCCGCCCAGGCCGCCGGCGCCGACGATGCCCGCGATGACGACCATCGACAGGCTGAGCATGATCACCTGGTTGACGCCGGCCATGATGCTCGGCAGAGCGAGGGGCAGCTGGATCTGGCGCAGGATGCGGCCTCTGGTCGCACCGAACGCCTGGCCCGCCTCGACCACTTCGGCGTCGACGCCACGGATGCCGAGCTCTGTCAGCCGCACGCCGGGAGCGAGGGCGAAGAGGATCGTCGCGATCATGCCGGGCACCACACCGACGCCGAAGAAGATGATGGCGGGGATGAGGTAGACGAACGCGGGCATCGTCTGCAGGAAGTCGAGCACCGGGCGCACGAGCCGGGAAACCGTGTCGTTGCGAGCGGCCCAGATGCCCGTCGGCACGCTGATGATGACCGCGATCGCGGAGGCGACCAGCACGAGGGCCAGGGTGTCCATCGCGTTGTCCCACTGGTCGACGAGCACGATGAACAGCAGTCCGAGGGCGGTGCCGACGGCGAGCTTCCATCCCTTGATCCACCACGCGAGCGCGGCGAAGACAAGGATGATCACCCAGAAGGGAGGGGTGATCAGCACCCAGTCGAGCGCCTCGTAGACCACGCCGAGAACCACGGAGATGGCGTCGAAGAGCCATCCGAAGACCACGCCGATGAAGTCGACGATCGCCTCGACCCACTCGCCGAAGGGAAGGCGGAAAGTGTCCATCACACGCCTCCTTCCGTCGGTGCGGACGCCGCCGGGGCAGCCTCCACGGTCGCGAGCGTGCTGTCGAGCTCGCTCGCGGGCACCGAGACCGGCACGTCGATGATCGGGTTCTCCCGCGTGACCGCGGGCACGTTCCCGAGGGCGGCGAGGAGGGTGACACGCGGGATGACACCCATGAGGCGGTTCTTGTCGTCGACGACCGCGATCGGGGCGGGGCTCTCGACGGCGCGCTCCACGATCTCGGCGAGCGGCTCGTCGGGGTGGACGACCGGCTGATCCTGGCGCAAGATGCCGCGCAGGTCGGTGTCGCCGTTCTTCACGGCGCGGATGACGTCGCGGTCGGTCACCGAGCCGATGAACTTGCTGCGGCTCTCCACGACCGACACGGCCCCGACCTGCAGGTCGCGCATGATGCGCAGTGCACCGCGGGCGCCGGCGTGCAGCGGCGTGACGGCGACCGGGGGCTCCATCACCGACGCCGCGGTGAGCACGCGCGTGCGGTCGACATCCTGCACGAACTGCGCGACGTAGTCGTTGGCCGGGTCGGTGAGGATCTCTTCTGGCGTGCCGTTCTGCACGATGCGACCGTCGCGCATCACCGCGATGCGGTCGCCGAGGAACATGGCCTCGTTGAGGTCGTGGGTGATGAAGACGATGGTGCGGCCGAGCTCCTGCTGCAGCTCGATGAGCTGCTCCTGCATCTCGCGGCGGATGAGCGGGTCGAGTGCCGAGAAGGCCTCGTCCATGAGCATGATGTCGGTGCCGGCGGTCAGGGCGCGGGCCAGCCCCACGCGCTGCTTCATGCCGCCGGAGAGCTCGTCGGGCATCGCCTCGGCGCGGTCGCCGAGGCCCACCTTCTCGAGGATCTCCTGCGCCTTCGCCCGGCGCTCATCGCGGCCGACGCCCTGGATCTCCAGCGCGTAGGCGGCGTTGTCGATGACCGTGCGGTGCGGCAGGAGAGCGAAGTGCTGGAAGACCATCGAGATCGAGCTGCGGCGGATCCGGCGCAGCTCGGCGTCGGAGGCCTTCGTCACGCTCTGCCCCTGCACGAGCACGTCTCCGGCGGTGGGCTCGAGGAGTCCGTTGAGCATGCGGATGATGGTCGACTTGCCCGAGCCGGAGAGGCCCATGATCACGAAGATCTCGCCGGGCCTCACGTCGAAGCCGGCGTCGATGACCGCGGCCGTCGCACCCTGCGCCGCGACCTCGGATCGACTCGCACCGTTCTTCAGTTTGTCCACTGCTCCGCGCGCGTTGCGCCCGAAGACTTTGAAGAGGCCTTTCGCCTCGATGGCTAGATCGGATGTCACGTTCGTACCTCAGCGACCGCGCGGGCGGTGCCCACGCATCGGCTTTCGGTTACGTCCGGGTGACGGTCATCGGCGCAGAGCGCAGTACAAGGAGCACCTGCGCAACCGGCGACTCACATCGGGTTCGTCACCAAGACCGTCGACCATACGCTCTGCGCGGGGATTCCCCAGGAATCGACCTGCGCCGACCGCGGACTGGTCGTCATCGGGGCACGAGGCCCGACAAACAGCCTAACCCCAGCCCCCGGGGTGGGGCAAAGACGAACAGCAGAAGGTAACCCCATCGTTATTGACAGGTCACCTCAATCTGTTGCATGGTTAGTTAGTCAACTAATGAACCGAGGGGGCGCAAGTGATCGAAGAAGGCAGGGCGCTGTTCCTGCAGATCGCGGAGAGCGTCGAAGACTCCATCGTCGACGGCAGCCTTCCCGAAGAGGGGCGGGCGCCGTCGACGAACGAGCTCGCCGCCTTCTACCGCATCAATCCGGCCACCGCCGCGAAAGGAGTGAACATGCTCGTCGACAAAGGGGTGCTCCACAAGCGCCGCGGAATCGGCATGTTCGTCGCGCCCGGAGCCCGCGAACGGCTCCTCGACGAGCGCCGCACCGCCTTCGCGGACCGTTACGTCGAACCGCTCCTCGTCGAGGCGCGCAAGCTCGGCCTCGGGCCCGACGACCTCGGCCGGCTCGTGCGCGAGCGAGCCGCCGCATCCGACCAGACCATCGCGACCGACCGAACCGAAACAGGGGGAACCACACCATGACCGCCGTGATCGAGGTCAACGGCCTCACGAAGCGCTATCGCGACACCGTCGCGGTCGACGACGTGAGCTTCACCATCGAGAAGGACACCATCTACGGGCTCCTGGGCCGCAACGGCGCGGGAAAGACGACCGTGATGTCGATCCTCACCGCGCAGAACTTCGCCACGTCGGGTGACGTGACCGTGTTCGGCCAGCAGCCCTACGAGAATGCGCACGTGCTTCAGCGCATGTGCTTCGTGCGCGAGAGCCAGAAGTATCCCGACGACGCCACACCGCTGCACGCGTTCCGCGCCGCGAAGCTGTTCTTCCCGAACTGGAGCCAGGCGCTGGCGGACGAGCTCGTCGCCGCCTTCCGCCTGCCTCTCAAGCGACGCATCAAGAAGCTCTCCCGCGGCCAGCTCTCGGCGGTGGGCGTCATCATCGGTCTTGCCTCGCGCGCCGAGATCACGTTCTTCGACGAGCCCTACCTGGGGCTGGATGCGGTGGCGCGGCAGATCTTCTACGACCGGCTCGTCGCGGACTACAGCGAGCATCCGCGCACGGTCGTGCTCTCCAGTCACCTCATCGACGAGGTCTCCCATCTCATCGAGCGCGTTCTGGTCATCGACGAGGGCCGGATCCTGATGGACGAGAGCACCGACGACGTGCGGGATCGTGCCGCCAACATCGTCGGCGATGCTGCGGCCGTCAACGCCTTCGCAGCCGGCCGCGAGGTGATCCACCGGGAGAGCCTCGGCCGCGTCGCGAGCGTGACCGTGCTCGGCGCCCTCACCGACGACGACCGCCGGCGTCTCGTCGAGGCCGACCTCGAGGTCGCCCCGGTATCGCTCCAGCAGCTGATCGTGCGACTGACGCAGCACGCGTCGAGCACCGCATCCCCGGAGGTGTCGCGATGAACCGCACCCTGAACGTCATCCGTCTGCAGCTGGTGAATCGCCAGACCTACGTCTGGGTGCCTCTCATCGTGCTCACGGGCGCCTTCGTCGTGACCCTCGCGATCTACGCGCTGCTGAGCAGCTCGGGCCTTCCGGGACCGTTCTACGGCGGTAGCGCGCACGCGCCGCTGTGGTACTTCCTGTTCGTCGGTATCCAGGCGCTGACGATGACCTTCCCGTTCTCCCAGGCCCTCAGCATCACGCGACGCGAGTTCTATCTCGGCACCCTCGCCACCGCGACGATCACCGCGATCCTGCTCGCGACGGTGTTCGTGATCGGCGGGTTCCTCGAAGACGCCACCGGCGGCTGGGGCATGAACGGATACTTCTTCCAGCTGACCTGGATCTGGGAAGCGGGATGGTGGGCCGCGTGGCTGTTCTACTTCGCCTTCACGGTGCTGGTGTTCACGATCGGCTTCGCCTCGGCAACGCTCTACAAGCGCTTCGGGCCCCTGTGGGTGGCGCTCGTCTACACGGCGCTGGCACTGCTGCTCGTCGGCGTGATGTGGGTCATCGGGCGCCTCGACGCCTGGGGGCAGGTGTTCACCTGGTTCGCGGATCAGGGGGCGGTCGGAATCACCCTGTGGGGACTGCTGCTGACCGTGGTGCTCGCAGCGGGATCGTTCCTGACCCTTCGTCGCGCGACACCCTGAGGCCGTCCGCCACGATCCGTCCCTCTGCGCCGGTTCCGGTCAGCGCAGGGGGACGGCGACGTCGGAGCCGCCTTCCTCGGTCAGTCGCGCGCCCATCTGCACCAGCACGGGCGAATCGACGAACCCGCCCGCGAACAGGGCCTGCCCCTGCGTGAACGCCGACGAGCGCTCCAGCATCGACGCCGGCGCGTAGCCGAAGACGTCGGCGAGCTCGGCGAGGTCCTTCGGCGAGCTCATCCGCATGAGGGCGAGGTTGTCGCACTGCGACAGGGCGTTGATGTGCACCTTCGACGGGCGCTGCGTCGACAGCAGCAGCCACAGTCCGTACTTGCGGCCCTCGGCGGCGATCTGCACGATCCGTTCCGTGAGCAGCCGCTCGACGGGGGTCGACGGGTCGGGGCGGCAGAGGTTGTGCGCCTCGTCGATCACGATGAGCCGTCCGACGCGCTCCTCGCGGTGCTCCCACAGATGGTCGAGCACGGCGAGCGCGGCAGCCCGCGACTCCGCCGGTGTGGGGAACCCGCCGAGGTCGAGAACGGTCGCATCCGCACGCTCGTCGAGGTGGTCGCCGACGTTGCGTCCGCCCCACGCCCACAGATCCCACTCGCTGATCCCCAGGTTCTCGAGGCGATTGGCGAGCTTGTCGTGCACCGCCGACCCCTTGGCCCGGAGGTGGGCGACGAGGTCGCGGTCGTCGATCGAGTGCACCTCGTCTTCGAGGCGCAGCAGGTGGTTGTACTCGTCGGCGTCGAGGATCGGATCGATCTGGGCGACCGCGGCCTTGGACTTCAGCGGCAGGTTCGTGAACTGCACCCGAAGGTCGTGGTCGCCGTTCCTGCCGAGCACGCGCACGTCGCGCGAGCGCAGCTCGTCGGCGGATGCACGATCCGCGCCCGCCCGCATCTCCCCGAGACGCACGAAGTCCGAATTGGGGTCGAGGATGACCAGGGGAAGCTCGGTCTCGAGCATCACCTGCTCGAGCAGCACGCCGAGCGCGTAGGTCTTGCCCGACCCGCTCTGGCCGCACCAGAACGTGTGGCGGTTGAGCTTGCGGGCGAGCACGTGCGCGTGGGCGCCGTCGCTCGATTCGAGCAGGGTCCCGATGGGGAGTTCGGCGGCCATCGTGGTCAGCGGGCGTCGGCGGCGGCCGTGTGGTGACGGATGACCTCGGCGACGACGAAGTTGAACCACTTCTCGGCGAAGGCCGGGTCGAGGTCGGCCTCTTCGGCGAGGCGTCGGAGGCGCGCGACCTGCTGCTCTTCGCGCGAGGGGTCGGATGCGGGCATCCCGTGATCGGCCTTCAACTCACCCACCTGCTTGGTCGCACGGAAGCGCTCGGCGAGCACGAAGATGAGCGCCGCATCGATGTTGTCGATCGTGGCGCGCAGCCGCAGCAGGGTCTGCTCGGGCGTCTCGGTCATGTCGTCCTCCTCGGCGCGGCGGGCTCAGCAATAGAGTGTGAGCATGACCGAGGTTACCGACTCGCCCGACGACGCCGCGACGCCACCCGCGGCGCCCCCGAAGGAGAGCGAACCGGCGCGCTGGTTCGGACTGCGCAATCCGTTCGCCGTCGGCTTCTACGCCGTGCTCGGCGGCCTCGTCGCGCTCGCGCTGGGCATCGCGGTGACCAACATCGTGACCGTCATCGTGTACATCGCGTTCGCCCTCTTCGTCGCGCTCGGCCTCGACCCGGTGGTGCGCGCGCTCGAGCGCAAGAACGTGTCGCGGGTGTGGAGCATCGTCATCGTCTACTTCGGGTTCGCCATCGTGCTCGCCGGCGTGCTCCTGCTGATCCTGCCCACGGTCGTCGAGCAGATCGCCCAGTTCATCACCGACATCCCCACCCTGATCAACAACTTCATGCAGAGCGACGTCTTCCTCTGGGCGGAGGACAACTTCGGCGACTCGCTCGGCGACATCCTCGGCGAGGTCGAGAGCTTCGTGACCAATCCGAGCAACATCGCCGCCATCGGCGGCGGCGTGCTGCAGGCCGGCATCTCCCTCGCCACGGGCATCTCCGGCGCGATCATCGTGATCGTGCTGAGCCTGTACTTCCTCGCGTCGCTGCCGACGATGAAGCAGGCCTTCTACCGCCTGGCTCCGGCACGCAATCGCGCCGGGATCGCCGACCTCACCGAGCAGATCACCGACTCCGTCGGCGGCTATCTCATGGGAATGGTGATCCTGGCGTTCTTCAACGCGACGTTCACGTTCATCATGTACCTGATCCTCGGGCTGCCCTTCCCCGCCCTGCTCGCGGTCACCTCGTTCTGCATCACGATCATCCCGCTCGTGGGTCCGGTGCTGTTCTGGATCATCGGATCGACCGTCGCGCTGTTCGCCGACCCGCTTCTGGCGCTGATCTTCGCCGCCGCCTACCTCGTCTACATGCAGATCGAGGCCTACGTACTTACCCCGCGCGTGATGAACCGCACGATCTCGATCCCCGGGTCGCTCGTGGTCATCGGCGCCCTCGTGGGCGGCACGCTGCTTGGCCTGCTGGGTGCCCTGGTCGCGATCCCGGTGACGGCCTCGATCCTGCTGATCATCAAGCAGGTGCTGATCCCCCGGCAGGACGCCAAGGTGTAGGTCGCGGAGGGCCTTTCGCCGCTCGCTCGATCGGGCCATGATCGAGGCGAAAGGAGCATCATGACCTCCACAGAGCCCTCGCCCACCATCGCTGCCGAGCACGCGCGGCTGACGAACACGCTTCCGTTCCACGACTCCCGCGACCACGAGCTCGCCGACCGAGGCTTCCTCGGCACGATCGATCCGATGATCATCCGCAACGAGGCGGGCGATGTCGTCTGGGACGGCCAGAGCTACGACTTCCTCGGCGGTGAAGCCCCGACCTCGGTGAACCCGAGCCTCTGGCGCCAGTCGACACTGGTCGCCAAGCACGGTCTCTATGAGGTCGTCGACGGCATCTACCAGGTGCGCGGATTCGACCTGTCGAACGTCACCTTCGTCGAGAGCGACTCCGGCGTGATCGTGATCGACCCGCTGATCTCGGCGGAGACCGCGGCCGCCGCGCTGGCGCTGTATCGGCAGCACCGCGGGCATCGTGAGGTGCGGGCGGTCATCTACACCCACAGTCACATCGATCACTTCGGCGGGGTGTTCGGCGTGACCACCGAGGAGGAGGTGGATGCCGGAGCCGTGGCCGTCATCGCGCCGGACGGATTCGTCGAGCACGCGGTGGAAGAGAACGTCTACGCCGGCACCGCCATGGGGCGTCGCGCCGGTTACATGTACGGCGCCGCCCTGGCCCGCGGACCCGAGGGCCAGGTGGGCGCGGGTCTGGGGCAGACCACGTCGCGCAACGGCACCGTCGGCCTCATCCCGCCGACCCTCACCATCACACGGACCGGCGAGAGTCACGTCATCGACGGCGTGCCGATCGAGTTCCAGATGGCGCCCGGAACCGAGGCCCCCGCTGAGATGCACTTCTTCTTCCCCGGCTACCGCGCCCTCTGCATGGCGGAGAACGCCACCCACAACCTGCACAACCTGCTCACGCTGCGCGGTGCGCTCGTGCGCGATCCGCACGTGTGGTCCCGCTATCTGACCGAGGCGATCGACGTGTTCGCCGACCGCGCCGATGTGGTCTTCGCGTCGCACCACTGGCCAACGCGGGGACACGATGAGATCGTGTCGTTCCTGTCGACCCAGCGCGACCTCTACGCCTACCTGCACGATCAGACGCTGCGGATGCTGAACACGGGCCTGACCGGCACCGAGATCGCCGAGATCATCCAGCTTCCGCCGGCCCTCGAGAACGCCTGGAACGCGCGCGGCTACTACGGCTCGGTCAGCCACAACGTCAAGGCGGTCTACCAGCGGTACATGGGATGGTTCGACGGCAACCCCGCTCGACTGTGGCCGCATCCTCCCGCCGAGCAGGCGAAGCGATACGTCGACGCGATGGGCGGCATCGATCGTGTCGTGACCCTCGCACGCACCGCCTTCGACGGCGGCGACTACCGGTGGGCGGCGACGCTGCTCGATCACGCGATCTTCACCGACGCCGACCACGCCGCAGCCAGGGAGCTGTACGCGCAGACGCTGACGCAGCTCGGCTATGGCTCCGAGAACGGCACGTGGCGCAACTTCTTCCTCTCCGGAGCGACCGAGCTGCAGTCGGGGAGCTTCGGAACACCCCAATCGACGAGTGCGCCGACGATCGTGGCGCAGCTGACGCCGGAGCAGCTGCTCGACGCGTTCGCCATCACTGTCGACGGGCCGAAGGCGTGGGATCTCGACCTCGTCACCGACCTGACCTTCACCGACCTCGGCCGCAGCTTCCGGGTGACGCTGCGCAACGGCGTGCTGATCTACCTCGAGAGGGAGCCGGGATCGGATGCCGCGCTGCACCTGTCGCTGACGAAGGCCCGCATGATCGCCCTCGCCGCCGGTGACACGTCGTCGCCGGGGCTGCAGATCGACGGCGATGCAGGAGTGCTGGAGTCGCTGTTCTCGGTCCTCGACCCCGGCGATCCCGACTTCGAGATCGTGCTGCCTTAGGAGGGGTGCCGGCCCGCGCCGAGCTGTCGCCCGTCCCCGAGGACATCCAGCGCCAGCGAACCCAGACGCCGCCGCTCCCGCGGCTTTCGCCTTGACCCATTCACCTGTCACGCGATGTCGCATCCCCGCCCCATACCGACAACCCTCGGCAACCGAAGCCCCGCCTGCCTTCGTCTTGACCCATTCACCTGTCACCGGATGTCGCATCCCCGCCACATATCGGCAGCCAGCGTCAACCAAACCCGCGCAACCGACGTTCACCTGTCACGGGATGTCGCATGCACGGTCCGAAACGACAACACCCGCCAACCGAAGCCCTTCCGGTCGTTGAGCGAGGAGCGGAGCGACGAGACGAAACGCGGGCCGCGGATCAGCGCACCGGCAGCAGGTGCGTCGGCGAGGGCACCGTCGTGCGGTGCCGGATGCGCCCGGGCACTCCGGTACGCGGATCGAGGGTGAACGAGACCACCTCGTGCGAGCGCTCCCCCTCCACCAGCAGCGTGTCCCGCACCACGACGTGGTTGCGTGGCCACACCACGCCGGTCTCGACAAGCGCCACCGGCTCGAGCGCATCGCCCCCACCCCGCACGCGGAGCACGGCCATCGTGTCGCTGCCACGCAGGCCCGCATAGACGAAGGCGGCGTCGCGCCCCAGCGCGATCTCCGCTCCCGTGTCGCCGGCGAGGCCGCCGAGCGGCACGCCGCCGAGGACGCGCCACGCTCCGGTCGCATCCGGGGCGAGCACGAAGACCTCGCGCGAGAACTCGGTGACGACGTACAGGTGCCCGCTCGGATGCCAGGCCGTGTGCCGAGGGCCGGAGCCGCGAGGAAGCGCGACCTGCTGATGCGCACGCAGTCGCCCGTCGACCGGCCGCCACACCCGCACGAGATCGAGGCCGAGGTCGGTCGTCACGACCGTGCCGTCCGGAAGATAACGGGACTGGTGCGCGCGGGAGGGACGCGCCGAGGGCACCTCACCCGCCTCTTCGGCCGTCGCCCCGAGGACCTGAGTGCGGATGGCGTCGACGTCGGGTTCGGCGTCGTAGGGGTCGGATGCGGCAGGCGCACGACGCGGGTCGGTCGGGCGGCCCTCCGCGTCGAGCGTCATCCGCACCACCGAGCCGTCGCCCCAGCAGGCGGCGAGCAGGCTGCCACCGTCGGGCGCGACCGCGACGTGACACGTCGCTGCGCCGGCCGGAACCGCGGCGCCGAGCGGCACGAGCGTGGAGTCACCGGTGCGGGCGTAGGCCTGCACGGCGCCGGTCTTCTCCAGCGCCGCATAGATGACGTCGCGGGTGGGATGCGCCGCGAGCCACGACGGAGAGTCGGCCGCCACCACGTCGCCGCCGAACCCGAGGGCGCCGTCGACGTAGGCCGTGTCGGCCGAGCCGGCGTGCAGCATCCCTATGCCGGTGGCCTCACCGCCCATGTCGGCGGTGTAGCCGCCCGTGAAGAACCGCATGCGGCGAGCCGTCAGACCAGGTCGTGCCGCACGACGACCGCGTCTCGAGCCGGCCCGACGCCGATCACCGAGATGCGGGTGCCGCTCATCCCCTCGAGCGCGAGCACGTAGTCCTGCGCGTTCTGCGGCAGGTCGTCGAAGTTGCGGGCGCCGGAGATGTCTTCCTTCCACCCGGGGAAGTACTCCAGGATCGGCTTCGCGTGGTGGAAGTCGGTCTGGTTCACGGGCACTTCGTCGAAGCGCGTGCCGTCGACGTCGTACGCGACGCAGACCGGGATGCGGTCCAGGCCGGTGAGGATGTCGAGCTTGGTGAGCACCAGGTCGGTGATGCCGTTGATGCGCGTCGCGTAGCGGGTGATGGGCGCGTCGTACCAGCCGACGCGGCGCGGGCGGCCGGTGGTCGTGCCGAACTCGAAGCCGCGCGAGCGCAGGAAGTCGCCGTTCTCGTCGAACAGCTCCGTGGGGAACGGCCCCGAGCCGACACGGGTCGTGTACGCCTTCACGATGCCGACGATGCGGTCCAGGCGCCCCGGTCCGACGCCCGATCCGGTCGCGGCTCCCCCGGCGGTCGCCGACGACGAGGTCACGAACGGGTAGGTGCCGTGGTCGACATCGAGCATCGTGGCCTGGCCGCCCTCGAAGACGACGACCTCGTCGCGCTTCAGGGCCTCGTCGAGCAGGAGGCCGGTGTCGGCGACCATCGGGCGCAGCCGCTCGGCGTACGACAGCAGCTCCTCGACGACCTCGTCGCACGTGATCGCGCGGCGGTTGAAGACCTTCACGAGCAGGTGGTTCTTCTGGTCGAGCGCGCCCTCGACCTTCTGACGCAGGATGTTCTCGTCGAACAGGTCCTGCACGCGGATGCCCACACGGTTGATCTTGTCGGCGTAGGCCGGGCCGATCCCGCGCCCGGTGGTGCCGATCTGCCGCTTGCCGAGGAAGCGCTCGGTGACCTTGTCGAGGGTGCGGTGGTAGTGCGTGATGATGTGCGCGTTCGCGCTGACCTTCAGACGCGATGTGTCCAGGCCCCGGGCCTGCAGGGCGGTGAGCTCGTCGAAGAGCACCTCGAGGTCGACGACGACGCCGTTGCCGATCACGGCGTTCACGCCCGGGGAGAGGATGCCGGAGGGCAGCAGGTGCAGCGCGTACTTCTCATCGCCGATGACGACGGTGTGGCCGGCGTTGTTGCCGCCGTTGAACTTCACGACCCAGTCGGTGCGGTCACCGAGCAGATCGGTGGCCTTGCCTTTGCCCTCGTCGCCCCACTGGACGCCGACGATCACGATGCCTGGCATGGGAGAGCCCCCTCGAATGGCGGTCCGACGCCGCACGACGCCGGCAGGACGCGCACCGGCGGTGCCACCGTCCCGTCCCAGTCTAGTCAGCCGCACCGACGCGCCCCGCGGCGCTGTCAGGCAGGACCGATGCAGATCTCGCGCTCGGCGCGCGAGACGCAGGTGATGAGGCGGTCGGAGCGTTCGTGGTTCTCCAGCACGATGTCGCGGTGCTGCGCGGTCCCCGAGATCAGGCGCACCCGACACGTCCCGCACGTTCCCGACCGGCACGAGCTCGGAACGGCGATTCCGTTCTCGGTGAGCCGGTCGAGGAGGGAGTGGTCACTGCCGACCGACACGCGTTCGCCGGTCGGCTGCCACACGGCGGTGAAGGGCTGGGCGAACGGGTCGACCGCGGAGACGCCGACGAAGTCCTCGAAGTGCAGCCGCGCGGGACGCCAGTGCATCGTCATGGCCCGCACGGTGCGCATGAGCGGCGCCGGTCCGCAGCAGTAGACCTCGCTGTCGGTGGGGTCGGCCAGGAGTGGCCACAGGTCGAATCGTCGCCCATCGTGCTCGCGGGTGGCGTGCACGACGACATCGGGCGCATTGAGCTCGTCGAGGTAGGCCGCCGCGGATCGGTCTCTCACGAGGTAGACGAGAGTGCTCGCCACCCCCGCCTCCTGCAGGTCGCGTCGCATTCCGCGCACGGCGGTGATTCCCACTCCGCCGGCGATGAGAACCGCCCGGCGCGTCGTCGGATGAAGGTCGAACCCCGTGCTCGGCGAGGAGATCCGCACCGGCGAGCCGGTGGCGGCACGGTCATGCATGCTCACCGAGCCGCCCTCGCCGTCGGCACGGCGATCCACCGCGATCGTGTACGCCCGCGGACGAGCGGCGGTCGGAGCGCACAGCGAGTAGCTGCGTCGATGGCCGCCGGGAGTCTCGACGTCGATGTGCGCCCCGGCCTCGAATGCGGGCAGCGCACCACCATGGGCCGCGGCGAGGGTGAACTCGTCGATCGTCGGGGCCAGACGGCGGCGGCCGGTGACGACGACCGGGATGTCGGTCTCACCGCGGGTCATGGGCGCCCGGCTCCGATCCCGGCGGGAACCGCGACCGGCAGTCCCGGCGCCAGGTCGCCGCCCGAGAGGATGTTCGCGTAGATGCCGAGGTCGGTGTGGCCGTAGTGCTGCTTCAGGAGGCGGGGGATCGGCAGGTCACGCTCGGTCGTCTCGAGGTTCACCTCGGTCGCCGCGCACCGCGCGGCCATCATCTCTCCGCGCAGCACGACCTCGCCCGCGCGGAACTCCTTCCCGATGAGGTCGCGCTCGATCCACGGCTCGCCGAGATCGACGTAGAGGTTGGCCCGGAAGCGTCGCGGGTCCACCTCGTGCCCGATGCGCTCTTCGAGATCACGGATCGACGCGAGGTTGACGAGGTGGCACGCCCACGTCAGATGCTCGGAGACCGAGGCCGTGTAGGAGAAGTTGAAGGTGCGATTCGCGCGGCGCACCAGGCGGGGTCGGTCCGCCTCGTCGAGGTCGAGCACCCGCGCGAAGAAGCGCTCGGCCTCCCGCACGTCGGTGTCATCTCGCAACGACACATCGAGCACGACGTGCTCCTGCACGTGCACACGCAGTCTCTCGGTCTCGGGATCCAGATGCGTCGAGACGCCTGCGAGACGCGGGAAGACCGTCAGCCCGTAGGCCTCGGCGGAGGTGAGCGGTCGGTCGCCTGATGCGGCCTCGGCCGCCTCACGCTTCGGCAGCGCCCAGCACCGGTCGAAGGGGAATCCCCGATCGGGGTCGACGGTCACCCGCTCGAGTCTCTGTCCGGACAGACCGCGGATCGGATAGATGTACAGGTCGCTGACCGCGCCGGCATCGACAAGGTGAGGGGTCGCGGCTGACTCTTCCACCGTCAAAACGGATGAACACCTCGCAGGGATCGACGTCGCCACCATTATCCCGGCATCGGCGCGATGCTCGCGTGCTCGCCGCGACGGCCGGCGGCGGATGGGAATACCCGGCGCTCGCGCCGCATTACCACCCGTGACGGCCGATGTGCCGTTCACCGCCGCACGCGAGAGAATCATCCCCGAACATGTCTGCCTCCGACCATGCCCGCTGGCGCGACCAGCGCGCCCGCACCGTGACCGCCGCCACCGGAAACCTCGCTCTCGTCGAGACCCGCTGGAGCGGCGCCACCCGCCCCGACGTCGACGCCGAGCGGGCCGTCGCCGGCCCGACCGTGACCGTCACCGAGCTCTCGCGCACGTCGATCGACACGGGTGAACCGGAATACGGGCTGCGTCGCTGGGATGCCGATTCCGCGGCGATCCGCGCTTTCGAGCACATCGATGCCTTCGGCTACGACCCGGACTGGGTCATCGAAGGCCGCTTCACCCCGGTCGAGGGCGACGGGTCCGCCCGCACGGTGCCCTTCGAGCACATCCGCGACAACGGCGGCACCCGCGATCTCGTCGTCCCCGGCGACATCCATGTGACGATCCGCGGCGAGGAATTCACCCTCGCGGCCTTCGACGACGGCGGCACGCTGCTGCTCGTGTTCGCCGACGCGACGAACGGGTCGGAGACCTACGGGCCCGGACGATTCCTCTTCGTACCGCGCGATGCCGACGCGGCCGGCGTTGCGGGAACCGTCGTGCTCGACTTCAACCGCGCCTTCGTCCCGCCGTGCGGGTTCTCGGCGCAGTTCAACTGCCCCCTGCCTCCGGCGTCCAACCGGTTCCCCTTCCGGGTGCCCGCCGGCGAGAAGAACGTCGTGTTCCGCGACGGCTTCGACATCTCCGCGGCCTGAGCCGCATCTTCCCCCGCACCACAGCATGCACAGCACTGGAGTATCCGTATGAGAAAGCCCCTGCTCGCCCTGTCCGCCGTCGCCGTCTCGGCGCTCGTGCTCGCCGGATGCAGCACCGGTGGCGACGCCGCCGGCGACGCCTCGTCGGACGACGCCACGATCTCCATCGGCTCGCTGTACGAGCCGCAGAACCTCAGCAACACCCAGGGCGGCGGTCAGGGCGTCACCGAGGCGCTGAACGGCAACGTCTACGAGGGTCTGTACAAGCTCACCGACGACGGCGAGGTCGAGCCGCTGCTGGCCGAGTCGGCCGAGCTGAGCGAAGACGGCCTCACCTACACCGTCACGCTGCACGAGGGCATCACGTTCCACTCCGGCGCACCTCTCACCTCCGCCGACGTGAAGGCCAGCGTCGAGGCGGTCATCGCCGAGGACTCGCAGTCGGCGCGCAAGTCCAGCTTCGGACCCATCAGCGAGATCACCACTCCCGACGACCAGACGGTCGTCTTCGAGCTGTCCGAGCGATCGATCTCGTTCCCCTACAACCTCAGCTACGTGTGGATCACCGGTCCCGAGGCGAGCGCCGAGACCACCGACGGCACCGGTCCGTACACGCTCGACGAGTGGCGCCAGGGATCCACCCTGACGCTGCTGCGCTGGGACGACTACTGGGGCGAGGCCGCGGCGAACGCCGAGGTCGTCTTCACCTACTTCACCGACGCGACGGCCGAGAACAACGCGCTGCTCAGCGGCGAGATCGACCTGGTCACGAGCATCCAGAACCCCGACTCGCTCGCGCAGTTCGAGGACAACGCCGACTTCACCGTCAGCGAGGGCACCTCGACCACCAAGGAGCTGCTCGCCTTCAACGACCGCGTGGCCCCCTTCGACGACGCCCTCGTGCGCAAGGCCGTCTACTCCGCGATCGACCGCGAGCAGCTGCTCACCTCGATCTGGGGCGACTACGGCACGCTCATCGGCTCGATGGTCCCCCCGACCGACCCGTGGTACGTCGACCTGACCGACGTCAACCCGTACGACCCCGAGCTGTCTCGCGAGCTGTTGGATGCCGCCGGCTACGCCGACGGGTTCACCTTCACCCTGGACACGCCGAGCTACGACCCGCACCCGGTCGTGGCCGAGTTCCTCCAGGCGCAGCTGGCCGAGGTGGGCATCACCGTCGAGATCAACACGATCAGCGCCGACGAGTGGTACACCAAGGTGTTCGCCGAGCGCGACTTCGAGGCCACCCTGCAGGAGCACGTCAATGACCGCGACGTCGTCTGGTACGGCAACCCCGACTTCTACTGGGGCTACGACAACGCCGACGTGCAGCAGTGGGTCGCCGAGGCCGAGCAGGCCGAGACGGTCGAGCAGCAGACCGAGCTGCTCACGCAGGTCAACGAGCAGATCGCCGAAGACGCCGCGAGCGTGTGGCTCTACCTCTACCCGCAGATCGTCGTCGCCGACAGCGACCTGTCGGGCTACCCCGTCAACGGCCTGAACTCGCAGTTCTTCGTCTACGACATCGTCAAGAACTGACCCGCCGCCGGTGCCGGGCGCTCGCACCCGGCACCGGCGCATCCTCCCCTCATGCTCATCTACCTGCTGCGCCGTTCCGCCCTGCTCGTGCTCTCGCTCGCGGTGGCGATGGTCGTCATCTTCGTGCTGCTGCGCCTGCTGCCCGGCGACCCCGCGAACGCGCTGCTGTCGGTGGACGCGACTCCCGGGCAGATCGCGGCGGCACGCGCGCAGGTCGGCTCCGACCAGCCGGTGTGGCAGCAGTTCGCCACGTGGTCGGCGCAGCTGCTGCGGGGCGACCTCGGGGAGTCGTTCATCAGCTCGCGCGAGGTCGGCCCCGAGATCTCCGCGCGGCTGGGGGTGACCATCCCGCTGACGCTGCTGTCGTTCGCCCTCGCCCTCGTGCTCTCCCTGGTGATCGGCGTCACCGCGGCGATGAAGGCCGACCGGTGGTACGGCATCGCCCTGTCGGGCTTCTCGCAGCTCGGCGTGGCCGTGCCGGTGTTCTGGGTGGGCGTCATCCTCGTGTGGATCTTCGCGCTGCAGCTCGGGATGCTCCCCTCCGGCGGCTTCCCCCGCGACGACTGGGAGGACCCGGCCGACGCCCTCCGCTCCCTCGCCCTGCCCGTGATCACGATCGCGTTCGTCATGAGCGCGTCGCTGTCGCGCTACGTGCGCTCGGCGACGGTCGACGTGCTGGGCAGCGACTACCTGCGCACCGCCCGCGCCGGCGGGGCGAGCATGCGCGAGGCGCTGCTCCGGCATGGTGTGCGCAACGGCGCCGTGCCCGTGATCGCCGTGCTCGGCATCGAGCTGTCCACGACACTGCTGGGCGCCGTCGTCGTGGAGAGCGTGTTCACCCTTCCGGGGCTCGGGAACATGCTGCTGACCGGTATCGAGCAGCACGATTTCGCCAACATCCAAGGCGTGCTCGTGGTCAGCACGCTGTTCGTCGTGCTGGTCGGCTTCGCCGCCGACATCGCTCAGCGCCTCATCGATCCGCGTCTGCGTACGAGCATCTCGGGGAACCTGCGATGACCGCGCCCGTGCAGACCGCTTCCGGACCGGCCTCCACCGCGCCGCGAGCCGCTGCCGCGCGCCCGCCGCGGCGCCGGCGCGCGACCCTCGTCATCGGCCTCGTCCTCACGGCGACGGTCGTCGTGGTCGCCCTCGTGTCGCTCGTGTGGCTGCCCTATCCCCTCACCGACATCAGCGGCGGACGCCTGAGCGCTCCCAGCCCCGCGCATCCGCTCGGCACCGATCGCCTCGGCCGCGACCTGCTGTCGCAGCTGATGGTCGGCGCCCGCATCGCCCTGGCCGTCGGGGCCGGCGCCGTTGCGATCGCCGCCGTCCTCGGCACCGCGATCGGCCTCGCCGCCGCCTTCGCGCGGCCGTGGCTCGATGACACCCTCTCGGCCGGGCTCGACGTCGTGATCGCCTTCCCGGTGCTGCTGCTGGCGATGCTCGTCGTCGCCGTGCAGGGTCCGTCGCTCGGCTCCGCGATCCTCGCGATCGGCCTCGCGATGTCGGCGGTGATCGCTCGCCTCACGCGCATCCTCTCGCGTCGGGTGCTGCAGGAGCAGTTCGTGACGGCCGCACGCACGAGCGGCACGCGAACCGCCGGGATCGTGTGGCACCACATCCTGCCGAACATCGCGCCCACCCTCGCGGTGAGCCTCGCGCTGCAGTTCGGCGTGGCCGTGCTCGCCGAGGCGAGCCTGTCGTACCTGGGACTGGGCGCACCTCCGCCGAACGCGTCGTGGGGCCGGATGCTGCAGGAGGCGCAGGGCACCGTGCTCACCGCCCCGGTCGGGGCCATCGCGCCCGGCGTCGCGGTGATCGTGCTCGTGCTCGGGGTCAACTTCCTCGCCGACGGCCTGCGCGATGTCGCCGATCCGACGAGACGGAGGGGCCAATGACCCTCCTCGACGTCTCGCATCTCACGCTCCGCGCCGGCGACACGACCCTCGTCGACGACGCGACCTTCGCCCTCGGCGCCGGCGAGCGCGTCGGCCTGGTCGGCGAGTCCGGCTCGGGCAAGTCGATGACCGCCCTGGCCGTCCTCGGCCTCCTTCCCGATGCCGTCGTCGCGACCGGTTCCGCCCGGCTCGACGGACACGAGATCGTCGGATCGACGGATGCCGCAACGCGCCGCCTGCGCGGCCCCGTCGCCGGGATCGTCTTCCAGGAGCCGCTGTCCGCCCTCGACCCGCTCATGCGCGTGGGTCGACAGATCGCCGAGCCGCTCCGCCGTCACCGCGGTCTGCGCGGTGCGGACCTGCGCGAGGCCGTCTCCCGCTCGTTGGCCGACGTCTCACTCGTCGAAGCGCGGATCGTGCGGGCCTACCCGCACGAGCTGTCCGGCGGGCAGCGCCAGCGTGTCGCGATCGCGATCGCCCTCGCCGCCGACCCGCGTCTGCTGATCGCGGACGAGCCGACCACGGCGCTGGATGTGACGGTGCAGAACGACGTGCTCGCTCTCCTCGAGCGCCTGGTCGCCGAGCGCGACATGGCCCTGCTGTTCATCAGCCACGACCTCGCCGTCGTCTCGCGCATGGTCGATCGCGCCCTCGTGCTGCAGCACGGACGCGTGGTCGAAAAAGGCGCCGTGGGCCACGTGCTGCGCGACCCGCAGCATCCGTACACGCGTGCGCTCGTCGACAGCGCCCGCTATCTCGACGCCGCACTCGATGCGACCCCCGGGTCAGGAGGTGACTCGCCATGACCCTTCTCGCCCTCGAGAACGCGGCATTCGGCTACGGCGCCACCCCGGTGCTCGACGACGTCTCCCTCTCGGTCGGAGCCGGCGAGGCGATCGGCCTCGTGGGAGAGTCCGGTGCCGGCAAGTCCACCGCGCTGCGGCTGCTGCTCGGTCTCGACTCACCGGACGCCGGCCGCGTCGTGTTCGACGACGCTCCGCTCGATCGCCGCGACCGACGGCTCATGCGCCGTTTCCGTCGCACGGTGCAGCCGGTGTTCCAGGACCCGTACTCGTCCCTCGACCCCCGCCAGCGCATCGACCGCATCGTCGGGGAGCCGCTGCGCTCCCTGCGGATCGCGTCGGGCGACCGTGCACGCGCATCCGTCGCCGAGGCCCTCGCCTCGGTCGGCCTCGACGCCGACACGATGCGGCGATACCCGCACGAGTTCTCCGGGGGTCAGCGCCAGCGCATCGCGATCGCGCGCGCCCTGGTCTCGCGCCCGCGCGTGCTGCTCGCCGACGAGCCCGTCTCGGCGCTCGACCTCACCACCCGTGTTCAGGTGATCGACCTGCTCGCACACCTGCGCCGCGAGACCGGGCTCGCCCTCGTGCTGGTCTCGCACGACCTCAGCGCCGTCGCCGCCGTCTGCGAGCGCACCGCGGTGCTGCGCGACGGGCGCATCGTCGAGCAAGGAACGACGGTCGACCTGCTCACTGCGCCGCGCACGGCATACGCCAGGCAGCTCGTGGCCTCGGTCCCGCGTCTGCCACGCTGACCTCGCGCACCGCGCACCACGCGTTCGCCTGTCACCATCGGTCGCTTCAGCGCGCAGTGAGGGCGTTCAGTGACAAGCGAAGGCGAACTCGCCGACTCAGCGGCCCCGCGGCGGGATCTGATCCACGCCGTGACGGTTGGGCTTGTCGGGCTCGGCGGCCGTCTCGGGCGAGACACCGGCCTCGCCCTCGGGGGCGCCGCCGTCGGGATACGTCTCCTGGGGAACGTCGTGCTCGCGCTCGTCGCGCGGCGGGAGGTGGTCCTTCGGCTGTGGGAGGTCGTCTTCATCGCTCATGCCGTCACGATCGACCACCTTCCGCTTCGGTGCCAGGGGGTTGCGCGCGCCCGGCTCCCGTGTTTTCCTCGCGCGTCCGGCGAGGTGCTCAGGCGGCGTCGGCGCGGGAGCGGGCACGCACCGTGATGATCTGGGCGAGGAAGATCACCGCCGCAACCGCCGCGGCGATCACGACCGTGAGCAGATCGCTCTGCACCTTGAAGATCGTGAACGGGACCAGGATCGCCAGGTCGAGAATGATCGTGATCGCCGGCAGCCACGGCTTCGCGTCGATCTCGTCGCGGAGATGACGGATGACGCCCAACTGCACGGCGATGTCCATCGTCAGGTAGAGGAACGCACCCATCGACGCGATCTGCGTGAGATCCAGGAAGGCCGTCGCCACGATCGCGAGGCCGGCGGTGATGAGAAGCGGCTGCCGCGGGATGCGATCGGGCAGCGCGGGCGCCTGCCGCATGTCCTGCAGCATCGCGTACAGGCGCGACACGGAGTACAGGCTCGCGAGCAGACCGGAAAGCGTCGCGACCACGGCGATCGCGACCGTGATGCCCACGCCCCACGCGCCGAAAAGCGGCTCGGCAGCCTGGGCGAGCGCGTAGTCGCGCGCATCCACCGCCCCCTCCGCGCCGATGCTCGCATCCACCGACAGGGTGATGAGCAGGTAGAGCACGGTGCAGATGAGGATCGACAGCACGATCGAGCGACCGAGGTTCCTGCTCGGGTCGCGGATGTCATCGCCCTGGTTCGTGATCGTGGTGAACCCCTTGTAGGCGAGCACGCACAGCGTCGACCCGGCCAGCAGGCCCCACAGGCCGGATGACTCGCCCGAGCCTTCGCTCGAGAAGAGGCCGCCGGACGCGGCGGCGCCGATGAGCCCGGCGACGGCGAGCACCGCGATGCCGAGGATCTTCAGCACCGCGGTGGTGGTCGCCGAACCCTCGACGAAACGATTGCCGACGAGGTTCACGATCGTCGCGGCGACGATCGCGGCGATCCCGAGCACGGGCACGAGGACGGGGGAGTCCTGCAGCCCGAACGGACGCAGCAGATAGGTGCCGAAGGTGCGCGCCAGCAGGCTCTCGGCCACCACCATCGAGACGTACATGAACAGCGAGAACGACCCGGCGATCACGCCTGGGCCGTACGCGCCCTTGAGCAGCATCGCGATGCCGCCCGACGACGGGTTGACGCTCGAGTACCGGATGTAGGAGTAGGAGCTGACGCCGGCGACGACCGCGCCGATGAGGAACGCCAGCGGGAACCACGGACCGACGATGCCCGCCACCTGTCCGACGAGGGCGAAGATCCCCGCGCCGATCATCACGCCGGTTCCGAGGGAGATCGATCCGACCAGCGAGATCTTCTTCGTGTCCACTGCCATGGATTCCTCTCGCGTCGGGTGCCGTGCACGCGGAACTCATGCCGCGCCGCCGACCACGCTAACGTGCGGGAGGCGGTCGGGCGGACCCGCTTGCGCGCGGACAGGTACCGCGTGCTACAGAAAGGGGGCGCGGTGGCGGCGGCGTTCTGGCAGGGTGTGAGCGGGTGCGCACAGCCGGCGCACCCTTCTCAATGGGGGGTTTCATGGAAGTCGCCGGATTCGTCGGCATTCTCATCATCGTCGGGATCGCGGTCGTCGCGGTCATCATCGTCGGCCTCATCCTGCTGCTGTTCGCACGCAGCTGGATCAAGGTCGCCCGTGCCGATGAGGCGCTGGTCATCTCGGGTCGCAAGCAGAAGGTGCAGAGCACCGTGCTGGATGCCGACGGCTCCAGCCGTTCCGAACTCTCGGAGTCGCCGGTGACCGTCATCGTCAACGGCAAGTCGCTCGTGAACCCGATCACGCAGCGGCACGAGATCATCTCGCTGCGATCGCGGCAGGTGATGCTCAACGCCGAGGCGCAGTCGCTCGACAATGTCACCTTGAACGTCGACGGCGTGGCGATCGTGAAGATCGGCTCCGATCCCCTGTTCGTGCGGCGCGCCGCCGAGCGCTTCGCCTCGCAGGACGCCGCGATCGAGCAGTTCACGACCGAGCAGCTCGAGGGAGCCCTCCGCGGCATCGTCGCGACGCTGTCGGTGGTCGAGCTCATGCGCGAGCGCAAGAAGTTCTCGGATCAGATCGCCGCCGACGTCTCGCACGAGCTGGCCGAGCAGGGTCTCATCCTCGACTCGTTCCAGATCAAAGGCATCACGGACTCCGTCGGGTACATCCAGTCACTGGGCTCGCCGGAGATCCAGGCCAAGCGTCAGGCCGCCGAGATCGCGCAGACCAACGCCGACCGCGCGATCAACCAGAAGAACATCGCCAACGACGAAGCGAACCTCATCGAGCAGACCGCGCTCGACACCAACACCGCCAACGCGGCGGCAGGTGTCGGTCGCGCCCGCGCCGAGGCGGAGCAGGCCGAGCAGCTGGCGCGCGCGAAGGCCGAGCAGGCGGTGCTGCAGCAGCAGGCCGAGAACAAGCAGGCCCAGCTCGACGCCGACGTCAAGCGCGTCGCCGATGCGCAGCGCTACGAGGCGGAGACCCGCGCACAGGCCGACCTCTACACGCGCGAGCGCTCGGCCGAGGCCGCCGCGATCGAGCAGGTCAAGCAGGCCGAGGCGCGCACGCGCATCGCCGAGCAGCAGGCGGAAGCCGACAAGGCACGCGCCGCCGGTGAAGCAGCGGCCGCCGAGGCGAAGGCCGCCGGTGAGGCCGGCGCGCTGCGCGCCCGCGCCGATGCCGAGGCCGAGGCACGTCGCCTCACCTCGCAGGCCGAGGCCGGAGCGATCCGTGCCGAGGGTGAAGCCCGTGCCGCGGCCGTCCAGGCCGAGGCGGAGGCCATCGCGTCGAACCAGGAGGCGTTCCTGTCGCAGCGCGTGCTCGAGGTGCTGCCGGCCATCATGACCGAGTTCGCCAAGGGCTACGCCGCGATCGGCAACGTGTCGATCATCGGCGGCTCCGGCGACGACGGCGCATCAAGCGTCATCGGCGGCGACAGCGCAAAGGCGATGCGATCCGTCTTCGACAGCGTCGAGGCGGCCACCGGCATCGACCTCGCCGCGCTCATCCAGGGCCAGACCTTCGGCCGCGGCGTCGGCGAGGGCCTCGCCGAGGCGACGACGAGCCGGGAGCAGGCGCCGCCCGCGTCGCCCACACGCGCGAAGCCCGCGGACCCCGACGGCGAGTGACCCTGGCCCCGTGACCCTGGCCCGAGAGACCCCGGCCGCGTGACCCCGGCCGCGTGACCCGAGGTCGGAGAATCGGCCCGATGTCGGAGGATTCCTCGCAGAACCTCCGACATCGGCGCGATTCTCCGACCTTGGCGGGCCCCGAAGCGGATAGCGTGACGCCCATGTCACCCGAACGCGTCTGGACGGTACTGCGCGGCGTGATGGCCGTGGTCATCCTCGCCGCCGTGGCGCGTCAGCTGGCCGCATCCATCGCATCCGCCCTGGAGTACGGCCGCGACCTCGGCGTCACCGTCGCGAACTTCTTCAGCTTCTTCACCATCCTCTCCAACGTGTCGTCGGCGATCGTGCTGACGTGGGCCGTCGTCTGGTTCCTCACCCGCGGGAGGGATGCCGGCGGCGAGCGCCGCCGCGAACCGCGCGTCCTCGCGATCGCGCTCGTGTCGGTGACGACCTACATGGTGATCACCGGCGTCGTCTACAACATCCTGCTGCGCGGCGTGGAGCTGCCGCAGGGGTCCGAACCGGTGCCGTGGTCCAACGAGGTTCTCCACGTGGTCGCTCCGCTGTTCCTGCTCGCCGATGCGTTCGTCGCGGTGCGGCGCCGCCCGCTCGCCTGGCGCGACACCCTGTGGGTGCTCGGGTTCCCGATCGCGTGGGTGATCTACACGCTCGTGCGCGGTCCGCTCGTGACCGATCCGACGATCGGCCCGGGGTACTGGTATCCCTACCCGTTCCTCAACCCGAACAACCCCGGCCTCGTGCCGCCCGGATATGCCGGCGTCGCCGTGTACGTCGTCGGGATCGCCGCAGCGATCGTCGTGGTCGCCTACGGCGTCGTGTGGGTGGGCCGGCGCCGCGCACCCGTGGATCGGCCGGTGCACGCGGATCGGTAGGGTGGAGGGCATGTCGAAGGTCCTCCAGTCCCTACCCGTCGGCGAGCGCGTCGGCATCGCCTTCTCCGGTGGTCTCGACACCTCCGTGGCCGTCGCGTGGATGCGCGACAAGGGCGCAATCCCCTACACCTACACCGGCGACCTCGGTCAGTACGACGAAGACGACATCGCGTCGATCCCGGGCCGCGCCACCGAGTACGGCTCGGAGGCCTCGCGGCTCCTCGACTGCAAGACGATGCTCGTCGAGGAGGGCTTCGTCGCCCTCGCGTGCGGGGCGTTCCACATCCGCTCGGGCGGACGCACCTACTTCAACACCACCCCGATCGGCCGCGCCGTGACCGGCACCATGCTCGTGCGGGCGATGAAGGTGGACGGCGTCGACATCTGGGGCGACGGCTCCACCTACAAGGGCAACGACATCGAGCGGTTCTACCGCTACGGTCTGCTCGCCAACCCCGCGCTGCGCATCTACAAGCCGTGGCTGGATGCCGACTTCGTCACCGAACTCGGCGGCCGCCAGGAGATGAGCGAGTGGCTCGTCGAGCACGGCTTCCCCTACCGCGACTCGGCCGAGAAGGCCTATTCCACCGACGCGAACATCTGGGGCGCCACCCACGAGGCGAAGACGCTGGAGCACCTGAACGTGTCGCTCGAGATCGTCGAGCCGATCATGGGCGTGAAGTTCTGGGATCCGTCGGTGCAGATCGACACCGAGGAGGTCACGATCGCTTTCGACGCGGGCCGCCCGGTCGCCATCAACGGCGTCGAGTACTCCGACCCGGTCGACCTCGTGCGCGAGACGAACACCATCGGCGGGCGCCACGGTCTGGGTATGAGCGACCAGATCGAGAACCGCATCATCGAGGCGAAGTCGCGCGGCATCTACGAGGCGCCGGGCATGGCGCTGCTGTTCATCGCGTACGAGCGCCTGGTCAACGGCATCCTCAACGAAGACACCCTGGCGACCTATCACGAGCAGGGTCGGCGCCTCGGGCGCCTGATGTACGAAGGACGCTGGCTCGAGCCGCAGTCGTTCATGCTGCGCGAGTCGATCCAGAAGTGGGTCGGGTCGGCGATCACCGGCTCGGTCACCCTGCGTCTGCGCCGCGGCGAGGACTACACCATCCTCGACACGTCGTCTCCGATGCTCTCGTACGCCGCCGAGAAGCTGTCGATGGAGCGCGTCGGGGATGCCGCCTTCGGCCCGACCGATCGCATCGGCCAGCTCACCATGCGCAACCTCGACATCGCCGACTCGCGCTTCCGTCTCGAGCACTACGCCGCCGCCGGGTTCATCGGCGGCGCGACCGGAGAGCTGGTCGGCGAGCTGGAGAAGGGCGGCGCGCAGGAGATCACCGAGCACGCCATCGATTACGACGCCGACCGCGAGGAGCTCGCCGAGGCCGTCGACGAGGCCAACGAGGCCGCGTCGTTCGATTTCGGCGCCGACTGACGCCCGCATCGTCCGACTGATCCGCCCCGCGACGTCGGACTGCTCCACCTGCGACGTCGGAGATTCGGCCCGATGTCGGAGGTTTTCGGCCGAATCCTCCGACATCCGCGTGATTCTCCGACATGCGTGCGGGTGTGATGCCCGCATGGGCCCGGGCCGGGGATGGCGCTCGGGCCAGGGGCGGCGCTCGGGTGGATGCCGCTCGCGCGGGTCAGCCGCCGGCGCCGGGGGGCGTCTGGGTCGACCCGCCGAGCTCGTCGACGATCAGGCCGGGCTCGTCGACGGTCCCGTTGCGATAGGCCTGCCGGCCGATGACGTGGGCCGACAGCGGAGACGTGGCCATCTGGATGAGCACGACCGGCAGCAGGAAGGCCACGACGGGCCACGAGCGCAGCGACAGCGCGACGGCGATGCAGATGAGGATGAGGCCCAGCACCTGCGGCTTGGTCGCCGCGTGGAGGCGGGAGGGCACATCCTTCAGCCGCAGCAGGCCGATCGCGGCCGTCAGGCACAGCCCGGCGCCGACGAGGATGAGCACGAGCGCGACGACGTCGATCCAGCCGTCGGCGGGGTAAGCCGATCCCACCGTCTCGGCGGCAACGGCGAAGGGCAGCGACGTCGTCATCGTTCCACGTTGTCCCTTCTCGCGACGAAGCGGGCGACCGAGATCGACCCGAACACCCCGACCGCGGCGATGATGAGCATGACCGGCAGCGAGCGCGTGTGGCCGTTGAGCGCCATCTCGGCGCCGAGCACGCACAGGATCTCGGTGAGCAGCACGTCGGATGCGACGACACGGTCGAGGATCGACGGGCCGACCACGATGCGCCACAGCGCCAGCAGCGCAGCGGCGGTGAAGACGGCGTAGATCGCGAACAGCAGGATGTCGGTCATCGTCCCTCCCGGTTCCGGGCCGGGCGGGCCGCCTCCGCGGCCGTGCGCTCGGCCTCGCGGATCTGCTCGACCTGGGCGCGCGATCCGACGGCGCGGACGATGCGCCGCTCCCACACCAGCACGTGCTCGCGCTGGTGCTCGACGTCGGCGAGGTTGTGCACGCCGAGCACGTGCAGATACATCACGCGTCTGTCGCGGTCGATGTCGATCACGAGCGATCCCGGGATGAGCGAGGCCGTGATCGCGGTGTGCGTCATGATGAGGTCGTCGGCCACGACCGAGGGCACGGCGATGATCGCCGACCGGGGCACCGGCCGAGGCGAGATCACCTGCCACGCCACGGTGAGCGAGCCGCGCACCAGGGCGGCGAGGAACGTGACGATGAAGATCGCGCCGTACCAGAGGTTGACCCGGCCCGACAGCTCGACAGCCGGCAGCCGGAAGACGCGCGTCACCAGCAGTGCCGCGACGAGGCCGGTGAGGAACGCCAGGAGCGTGAACTGCCCCCACAGCAGCATCCAGACTGCGACCAGCCACAGCAGGAACGGCAGCTGACGCCAGGCCCGCGCCAGGGCGCCACGGCGGGCCGTGCGTCGATCCACGGGTGTCGAGGTCATGACTCCGACTCCTGCTCGTCCTGCTCGAGCTGCACGAGCGTCATCGGCTCGAGGAGGGCCGATCCGATCCGCGTGCAGACGTCGTAGATGGGCCCGGCGAACACCGTCAGCGCGACGGTGATGGCCACCATGCCCGTCGTCGAGGCGGTCATGATGCGCGGGATGACGCGTCGCTCGGTCTGCACGGACGCCTCCGGGGCGGCATCCAGGTACGAGATGCGCGCTTCGGTCTCGGCCGAGTCGTCCTCTTCCCGCCAGAACGACAGGTTCCACGCCCGCATGAGGGCGTAGAGGGTGAGCAGGCTGGTGACGATGCCGCCGACCATCATCACCATCATGATCGGGGTCCCCACCTCGGCGGCGGCGTCGAAGAGCGCGAACTTGCCGATGAATCCGGAGAACGGCGGAAGGCCGCCGAGGTTGATGGCCGGGATGAAGTAGAGCGCCGCGATCAGGGGCGCGCCGCGCATGAGGCCCTTCACGCGCAGGATCGAGGTCGACCCCGCCTGCCGCTCGACGAGGCCGACGGCGAGGAACAGCGTGGTCTGCACCACGATGTGGTGGACCATGTAGTAGATCGTCGCGCCGATCGACAGCGGTGTCGCGATCGCGAGTCCGAACACCATGTATCCGATGTGGCTGACGAGCGTGAACGACAGGATGCGCTTCAGCTCGGCCTGGGCGAGGGCGCCGAGGATGCCGACGATCATCGTCGCCAGCGCCGCGATCAGCAGCAGCAGGTTGAGGTCGTTGTCGAGGAACAGCTGCGACTCGGTGCGGATCATCGCGTAGACGCCGACCTTGGTGAGGAGCCCGGCGAACACCGCCGTCACCGGGGCGGGAGCGGTCGGGTACGAGTCGGGGAGCCAGAACGACAGGGGGAAGACAGCGGCCTTGATCGCGAAGGCGAGGAGCAGGAGCAGGTGGAGCACCGTCTGCGTCTCCTGAGGCAGCTCCCCCATCCGCTCGGCGATCTGCACCATGTTCACGGTGCCGAGCGCGCCGTAGATCATCGCGATCGCGGAGAGGAAGAGGATGGAGGACACCAGCGACACGACGATGTAGACGACGCCGGTGCGGATGCGGGATTCCGTGCTGCCCAGCGTGATCAGCACGTACGAGGCCACCAGCAGGATCTCGAAGCTGACGTAGAGGTTGAACAGGTCACCTGCGATGAACGCGTTGAAGATGCCCGCGGCGAGGATCAGGTACGACGGGTGGAAGATCGACACCGGGGTGTCGTCGTCGCCGTCCGCCGCGCCCTGACCGACCGAGAAGAGCAGAACGGCCAGCAGCACGATGCTCGAGACGACGATGAGCAGCGCCGACAGCCGGTCGACGTAGAGCACGATCCCGAAGGGGATGGGCCAGCCGCCCACCGAGACCGCGAGCGGGTTGCCGCCGATGTCGACGACGACCAGCAGCACCGCCGCGATCGCACACACCACCGTGAGCGTGACGACCGAGACCCCCACCTGCACGCGGCGATGCTTTCCCGCGATGAGCGCGATCGCCGCGCCGAGCAGTGGCAGCGTGACCAGGAGCGGAACGAGGGCGATCATGCGCCGTCCTCGCTCTCGGATGCCCGCGAGGGGTCGGCGGGGCCGCGCCGCGGGCGATCGACGGGGGCGTCGTCGCGCACGCCCGGGAAGTCGCGGCTGTGCACGACGCGGATGGGTGAGGTCGCGGTGCCGATGAAGTCGGTCGTGGCGTCGTCGTCTTCGAGCTCGGTCTCGTCGTCCATGACCTCTTCGGCCTCGGCGTCGCGGGCCCGCACGGCGAGGTCGGCCTCGTCGTCCTGCACCGTGTCGGCCTGCCCGAGCTGCCAGGAGCGGTAGATGAGGGCGAGCAGGAAGGCCGAGATCGCGAACGTGATGACGATGGCCGTCAGCGTGAGGGCTTGCGGGAGGGGATCCGACATCTGGTCGGCCTCGCCCGCGCCGTAGAACGGGGCGATCCCGGGCTGGCCGATGACGATCAGCAGCAGGAGATTCGCCGCGTTGCCCAGCAGCAGGAAGCCGATGAGCACACGGGTGAGGCTGCGCTCGAGCATCGCGTAGACGCCACAGGCGAAGAGCACGGCCATGATGACGATGAGGACGAGCGAGACGGTCACCGGACGCTCACCGCCTCGCTGCGCTGGGCGGTGGCCTGCCGGTCGACCTCGGCGCCGAGGCTGCGGAGCACATCGAGCACGAGTCCGACGACGACGAGATAGACCCCCACGTCGAACAGTGTCGACGTGACGAACTCGACGTGACCGAGCAGTTCGGTCTCGGCCTCGATGAACCAGCGGGTGAGCGGCGGCGCGCTGAACAGCAGGGGCAGGATGGCGCACCCGACCGCGATGGTCATGCCGATGCCCAGCAGGCGTCCGGCGTCGGTCGGAGCGGCGGCGCCGAGTTCGTACCGTCCTCCCGCGACGTATCGCATGACGAGGGCCATGCCCGCGACGAGCCCGCCGGCGAAGCCGCCGCCGGGCAGGTTGTGCCCCGCGAAGAGCAGGTACAGCGACACGATGATGATCGTGTGGAAGAGGATGCGGACGACGACCTCGAGCATCATCGAGCGGTTCTCCGCCCGCACGCGCGTGCCGCCGAGCAGCCAGGCCAGGCGGCGGCCCTCGGAGCTGTCGGTGCGGGGCTTCACGCCCTCGTCCGTCTCGATGAGGGGCTGACGCCGCGCGTCCAAGCGCGGCAGCGGCTCGGTGAACTCCGACAGCGTGTCGGAGCGGTGGGTGACGAAGACGAGCGAGGCGACACCTGTCGCCGCGAGAACGAGCACCGTGAGTTCGCCCATGGTGTCCCACCCGCGGATATCGACCAGCGCCACGTTGACGACGTTGCGACCGTGCCCGATGTCATAGGCGAGGTCGGGCCACTCGCGCGAGATCGGGTCGGCCACGCGCGACGCTGTCGCGACGATCGCGATCGCGGCCATCGTCACGCCCACCCCGGCGGCGAGCACAGCGCGCGCGATCGGCCGGACCGAGGCGTTGTGCTGCCCCAGACGCGAGGGGATGCGGCGCAGCACGAGCGCGAAGGCGACGAGGGTGACCGTCTCGACGAGGATCTGCGTGAGGGCGAGGTCGGGCGCACCGCTCGAGGCGAACAGGAGCGCCATGCCGAAGCCGGTGACCGATACGAGCGCGACGCCGGTGAAGCGTTTGCGGGCACGGACCGCGATCAGCCCCGCGATGATCATGATGGGCGCGACGAGCAGCTGCACGGGGGTCTGGAACGCGTCGAGCTCCGCCTGCCACTCCGATCCGGCGAACAGCGCCACCGCCTCACCGACCACCAGTACGACGAAGATGGTGCCGACGTAGATCGGGAGCGAGCCCCGCTGCGTGAGGCTCGTGACCTCCACCGAGAGCCGTGCCACGCCGCGGAGCGCGGCGTTGTAGACATCCGGCGCGCTGAACGGCAGCATCCGCGAACCCCAGGGTCGGCGCTTCGTGCTCCAGAACACCGGGGCGCCGAGGGCGAGCGTGCCGAGCGAGAGGAACAGCGCCGGCTCGAGCCCGTGCCACAGTTCGAGATGGTAGGTCTCCTCGGGGGCGGTGAGACCCGGGGCGGCCGCCGGCGCGGTGTCGGCGTAGGGGGCGAGCACGGCGTCGAGGAGGGGGGAGGCGAACCCCGCGACCACGGTGAGCACGGCCAGCACGACCGGCACGGCGACGAAGCCGATCGGCGGGCGGGGCCACTCGACGGGCGTGAGCGCGTCGCCCTCGGCGTCGCGCTTGGTCCAGAACGCTCCCCAGATGAAGCGGATGCCGTAGGCGACCGTGAACACCGAGCCGAGTGTGACGCCGGCCAGCGCGATGATCGCGAAGGGGGCGCCCTGCAGGGCATCGTTCAGCAGCGCAGTCAGCGCGGCCTCCTTGGCGACGAAGCCGAGGGTCGGGATGACGCCGGCCATCGAGGCGATCGTGACGATGCTGACCGTCGCGAGCACGGGCGTCTGACGTCCGAGTCCGCTGATCTCGCGGATGTCGCGGGTGGACAGCTGGTGGTCGATGATGCCGACGACCAGGAACAGCGCCGACTTGAACAGCGCGTGCGCGAGCAGCAGGGCGAGACCGGCGAGGATCGCGTCGCGCGTGCCGTATCCGAGGACGACGGTGAGGAAGCCGAGCTGACTGACGGTTCCGAAGGCGAGGATGCGCTTGAGGTCGGTCTCGCGGAGCGCCTGGAATCCGCCGAGGAGCATCGTGAAGACGCCGAGTCCGATGACGATCGGCTGCCAGACGGGTGAGAACGCGAACACGGGTGCGAAGCGGGCGATGAGATAGATGCCCGCCTTCACCATCGCCGCGGCGTGGAGATACGCGCTGACGGGCGTGGGGGCGGCCATCGCGCCCGGCAGCCAGAAGTGGAAGGGGAAGATCGCGGACTTCGACAGGGCGCCCACGAGGAGCATGACGACCGCGGCGTCGACGATCGGCCCCGTCGGGGCCTCGGAGAGGATGGTCGAGATGCTCGAGGTGCCGGCGTCGACCACGAGCAGCACGACGCCGATCAGCATCACCAGACCGCCCAGCGTGGTCACGAGCAGCGCCTGCAGGGCGGCGCGACGGCTGGACGCGCGCCGGTTGTAGTACCCGATCAGCAGGTACGACAGCACGCTCGTGACCTCCCACAGCATCACGAGCACCACGAGATCGTCCGTGAGGACGAGCCCGTACATCGCCCCGGCGAAGGCGAGGAACACGGCGCTGAACTGCCCGAGCCCGGAACCGCCGTCGGCGAAGTACCACCGGCAGTAGACCAGCACGAGAGCACCGATGCCGGTGACGACGAGGGTCATCAGCCACGACAGCGTGTCCATGCGCATCGACAGGTCGACGCCGAGCGGCGGGATCCACGCGACGGATTCGAACGGGATCTCTCCCGACATGACCGGCACTGTCTGCGCGGCGGCCTGCACGAACGCGGCGGTCGGGAGCAGCGCGGCGATGAGGAACGCGCGCGCCCCGAGGCGGTGTACCAGCCACGGCATCACCAGCGGGACGACGGCGAACGCGGCAAGGAGGACCAGCATGGCGGCCTCCTCGAAAGTCGTCAGCCGGGAACGGTGATCACCGTCGGCTCGGGCGATAGGGGGTCTGTACGTCCACTCTACCGGGAGGGGAGGCGCGCGTGGCCTCGTCGAGCTGCCGACGTCGCGCGCCCGTCGACCAGCTCAATCCCGGAACGCCGCCGGCTCGGCCGTAGTATTCCCGACGCGGAATTCGCACGTGAACGTGATCGTCGGCGGCGATGCGTCCTCGAGCATCGCGGCGACCGCGCGACCGGCGGCACGGCCCTTCTCCAGCGCAGGCTGCACGAGTGTCGTGAGCTCATGGGGTGCGAGACCGTCCACGGCGACGCCGTCGAACCCCGTCACGCTGACGTCGAAGGGCACCCGGAGCCCCAGGTCTTCGGCCGCCCGTACCGCCCCGGCGGCGAGCAGGTCGCTCTGAGCGATGATGGCCGTGGGGCGGCGATCGATGGGTACGTTCAGGATGTCGCGGGCGGCATGGAAGCCCTCGTCCATCGAGCTGGCCCCCGCGGCGTACACCGACGCGTCGGGGAACACATCCCGCGCGCCGGCGAGGCGGTCGCGCGTGACGTCGACCTCGACCGGCTCGTCGGCGGCCACCCATCCGCGCGGACGCTGAGACCGCGTGGGAAGCGAGAGCACCACGACGCGGCGGTGACCGAGCGAGCGCAGGTGACTGGCGGCCTGGCGCTGCGCGTCGCGGTTGTCGAGCATGATGCGCGGCACGCTCTCGCCCGCGTCGCCCTCGATCACGACCACGGGGAGGCCGCGGGCGGTCACGGTCGCAAGCGATTCGCGCAGCATCCCGCTGCAGCCGATCAGCACGGCGGCATCGATCGGCGCCGTCGTCAGCGACGGGCCGGCGCCGGAGGGATCGTGGTCGCGGAGCAGCAGCAGGCCCGCGCCGAGGGGCGCGACCTCGTCGGTGAGCCCATCCATCATGAGGGTCTTCACCGGGTCGAGGAAGGCAGTGCCGAGGTGCTCCTCGAACACCACCGCGACGATGCCGCTGCGCCCGCGCCGCAGGGAGGCCGCGCGGGGGTCGGGTCCGGCGTAGCCGAGGCGGGCTGCGGCGGAGCGCACCTTCGCCCGCGTCGCCTCGGTGACCGGGGTCTTGCCACTGAAGACGACGGAAGCGGTCGACGGCGAGACGCCCGCCTCGCGGGCGACGTCGGCGATCGTGGCTCTGCGCGCGCTCATCCTGCGTCGATCGTAGCGCTCGGCCTCTCCCGTCTCGAATCGTTTCGATGCGAATCGTTTCACCGGTACCATGAACGTCATGGATCTGCCCCTGACCCGCGCGCAGTACGTGCGCTGGCGCACCGCCGTCTTCGCGATCTTCCTCGCGAGCGGACTGAGCATCGCGACGTGGGCGTCGCGCGTCCCGGACATCAAGATCGCGCTCGGGATCGAGAACAGCCAGATCGGTCTGCTGCTGCTCGGAATGGGCGTCGCATCGATCGTCGGGCTGTCCCTGGCATCCGTGATCATCGCCCGCTTCGGCACCCGTCGCGGCATGTTCGGCGCGATGCTCGTCTTCGCCGCCGGCGTCGTCTTCATCGGCCTCGGCACCGACGTCTGGGGATCCTTCCCCGTGGTCATCATCGGGCTCGCACTCTTCGGCTTCGGCAACGGCGCCGTCGACGTCATGATGAACGTCGAGGGAGCCGCGATCGAGACCCAGTCCGGCAAGACGATCCTGCCGCTGTTCCACGCGTTCTTCTCCTTCGGCACCGTGATCGGCGCGGGACTCGGGGCGCTGGCCGCGGGCCTCGACGTGACCGTCGCCGTGCATGCCGCCGTGATCGCGGCGATCGTGGTCGTCATCGCTGCAGCATCGTTCGCCAACGTGCCGCGGCGCGAGGTCGCGGGCGATCCCGCCGTCGACGACCGGCCCGGCTGGCGGGCGCGGCTCGCCCTGTCCCTGTCGGCGTGGCGCGAGCCGCGCACCTACGCACTGGGCGTGATCATGCTCGGGATGTCGTTCGCCGAGGGCGGCGCGAACGACTGGCTGGCCCTCGGCGTCAGCGAGGAGCACGGCGGCGGCGCCACGCTCGGGGCCGCCGCGCTGGCGGTCTTCTCCGTCTCCATGACCGTCGTGCGCGTGTTTGGCGGCCCGCTTGTGGATCGCTTCGGCCGGGTGGCGACCCTGCGCGTGCTCTCGGCGACGGCCGCCGTCGGCATTCTGCTGTTCATCCTCGCCCCGAGCCTGCCCCTCGTCTTCGTCGGCGCGGCGCTGTGGGGTCTGGGCGCCTCGCTCGGGTTCCCGCTCGGGATGTCCGCCGCCGCCGACGACCCCGCCAAGGCCGCGGCCCGCGTGAGTGCGGCGGCGACGATCGGCTACGTGGCGTTCCTCGCCGGTCCGCCGGCGCTCGGATTCATCAGCGACCACATCGGACTGCTGAACACGCTGTTCATCCTGGTCGCGCTCGTGGTCGCCTCGGGTCTCGCGTCCGGTGCCGCCCGTCCCATCGCCGGCGCCACCGTCGGAGCAGGCCACCCGCATGAGGGTGCGGGTCGGGTTTAGGCTCGTCGGGTGCGTCTTGTCATCGCCCGCTGCTCGGTCGACTACACCGGGCGCCTCACCGCCCACCTGCCCCTCGCGACGCGCCTGCTCGTCCACAAGGGCGACGGCAGCCTCCTGGTGCACTCCGACGGCGGCTCGTACAAGCCGCTCAACTGGATGAGCCCCCCGTGCCGTCTCGAGGTCGAGGAGCCCGACGAGGAGTCCGCGCGCGCCGGCGTTCTCGAGCACTGGCGGGTCACGCACGCCAAGAGCGGTGACGCCCTGCTCGTGCGGATCTACGAGGTGCTGCACGACACCTCGCACGAGCTCGGTCTCGACCCGGGCCTGCAGAAGGACGGCGTCGAGGCGGATCTGCAGCGCCTCCTCGCCGAGCAGGTCGACGTGATCGGTGACGACCTGACGCTCGTGCGCCGCGAATTCCCGACCGCGATCGGCCCCGTCGACCTGCTGCTGCGCGACCCCGCAGGCGGCACGATCGCCGTCGAGGTGAAGCGGCGCGGCGACATCGACGGCGTCGAGCAGCTCACGCGATACCTCGAGCTCCTCGGACGCGATCCGCACCTCGCCCCCGTCACCGGCGTGTTCGCCGCGCAGGAGATCAAGCCGCAGGCGAAGGTGCTCGCGACCGACCGCGGCATCCGCTGCGTCACCCTCGACTACGAGGGCATGAAGGGCATCGAGTCGGGCGCACCGCGGCTGTTCTGAGCGGTCCCGCGCGCCGGCTGCCGACGCGAGGCCGCTTCCCGGCCCCGTAGTCTGGGAGCATGGCGACACGCTCCCCCTGGACCTGCATCCTCTGGGATGTCGACGGCACCATCGTGGATGCGTCCGACGGCATCCTGCGTCGCCTCACCGTGGCCCTCGAGCACTTCGGCAAGCCCAAGCCGACCCGCGCCGAGCTGGTGCACTGGATCGGCCCTCCCATGTACGAGTCGTTCCAGACGAACGTCGGCATGAGCCCCGAGCAGGCCACCGAGGCCGTCGCGTTCTACCGCACGCTCGGCAAGGCCGACGGATACACGACCGGCGCGAAGCTCTTCCCGGGGGTCGGTGAGCTGATCCAGGAGGCGCACGCGTGCGGCATCCCGCAGGCGACCGCCAGCTCCAAGCCCGAGAACCAGGTCGCGGCACTCATGGACCACTTCGATCTGGCCCCGTGCTTCACCGCCACGGTCGGATCCACCCCCGACGAGAAGACGCTCGCCACGAAGGCCGACATCGTCGCCGAGGCGCTGCGGCGGCTCGCGGCGGCCGGTGTCGACACGTCGCGACCGGTGCTCGTCGGCGACCGGCACCACGACGTCGAGGGCGGGGCGGCGCACGACGTGCCCGTGATCTTCGTCGGCTGGGGCTTCAGCTGGCCGCACGAGGCTGAGGGTGCCCAGGCCGCCGTCGACGACGTGGCTCAGCTGCGCGACCTGCTGCTCCTCACCGACGCCGATGGATGACGTCGCAGGCACGGTGATCGGCTGGGTCATCCCGGCTGTTGTGGTCTTCGGCGTCGCGGCGCTGGCGGTCGCCGTGCTGGTGTGGGGAGTGCGCCGCGCACGCCGCTCGCCCGCCGCGCGGAAGCGCGCGGAGGCGGAGCGCCTCGAAGCGGGCGCGGTTCTGGTGCGCCTGGACGACGCGATCGCGGAGCTCGAGCTCGAGGTGGGACTGTCGGGCGCGCTCTACGGCGGTGACGCCCCGGCCTCACTGCGACGCGCGCGCCTGACGGCGCAGCACACCCGCGACGCGGGTTTCGACCTGTACCGCACGATCTCCCTGCCGGCCGCGACGCCGGTTGAGGTGCGCCGTGGCGCCGCGCGCATCCGCGAGCAGGCCGACAAGGCCGCCACGGCCATCCGCCACGCCCGTTCCGACCACGTCGAGTGGATGGGTCGCCACGTCACCGCGGGCTCTCAGCTGGCCGCCACGCGGCGGCGCCTCGACGATCTGCGCGCCTCGATGGGCGACCCCGCCCCGCTGCTGGATCAGCTCGCAGCGAGCTTCGCCGAAGACGAATGGCGCACCGCATCGGATGCCGCGACCAACGCCGTCACCGAAGCCGCCGAAGCGCAGGTACGACTCGATGCGGCGGCCGCGGCCGCCGAGGACCCGTCCCGCAATGCCCTGGCCGACATCGCAGCGGCGGAACGCGCGTTGCGCCAGGCCGAGGCCGACGCCCGCGCCTTCGAAGAGTCGTATCGCCTCATCACGCAGGCCTCGCAGGCCCTCTCGGGCGAGTTCGAGGCCACGCGCACGGCGATGCGGCAGGCGGTGCTGTCGCGAGGATCGCTGCCCCCCGACGACGCCGATCGCCTGGCCGATGAGGTGCGGGCGATCGAGGCGGACCTGAACGCCCTCGAACGGGATGCCGCCCGTCGCCCGACGTGGACGATCGACCGTATCGCCCGGCTGCGCGATCGACTCGACCTCGCGCTGGGCGATGCCCGCACGGCGCAGCAGCGACTCCGTGGCGCGCGCACGGCCCTGCCCGGAACCCTCGCGGCCGCCCGCAACGCGGTGGCGATGGCCGAGGCGGTCGCCACGCACACCCACGGCAGCGCGGACGCGCGATCGCGACTCCGCTCCGCGCAGCGCGAGCTCGCCAACGCCCGCGCATCCGCCGACCCGGTCGCCGCGCTCGACGCCGCGCGCCGCGCCATGCGCGAGGCCGAGGACGCGAAGGCCCTCGCCGACTACGACCGCCTGCACGGCCACTGATCCGAAGGCCTGATCCGCAGCCACGCGCGCCGCATCCCGCTCGATAGGGTGAGGGCCATGAGTGAGGCCTCGACGAAAACGTCCCGCCCCGTCTTCGCCGTCATCCGGCGCATGCCAGCCACTCTCACCTTCATCGGCGTGATCCTCATCGTCGGCGTGGTGTGGGGCGGACTGTGGTCTCCGTTCGAAGAGAACGACCTGTTCGATGCGGTCGCCTACGGCCTGCCGGCGTTCGCCGAGGGACGATGGTGGACGGTCGTGACGGGCACGTTCTTCGTCAACCAGCCGTGGGTCTACATCTTCACGATCTCGAGCTTCGCCGGCATGGCCTACCTGGAGTACCGCCGCGGATTACGCGTCGCACTCCTCTACTACGCCATCGGGCAGGCCTTCGCGGTGCTCGCGACCGCGCTCGTGCTGTGGCTGGCCGCGATGGCTCCGTGGGAATGGGCGCAGACGCAAGCCGCCGCGCTCGATGTCGGCGCCTCGGGCGGCACGATGGCCTGCATCGCCGCGGCCGTCGGTCTCTTCGTCTCTCCCTGGCGAGTGCGCGCGTGGCTGCTGCTGATCGCGCTGTCCTTCCTCGCGCTGCTCTTCTGGGGCCAGATCGCCGATGTCGAGCATCTGCTCGCCGTGCTGCTCGTGCTGTTCGTCGATCGGTCCCTCACCGTCCAGCGCTCCAGCGTGCGGGAGCAGCGGTTCCTGGCGTTCTTCGGCATGGTCGTCATCGGCGCCGTGCAGGTGGTCGTGCTCCTCGTCCCGACCGACGGGATGTTCGGTCCCACCGAGCCGGCATCCGGCGGCTACCTCGATGCGGCGATCGACGTCGTGATCATCCTCCTGGTCGCCAACGGCATGCGCCGCGGCCGGCGATGGGCGTGGGTGGTGAGCATCGTGCTGGCGTCGCTGAACGTGCTCACCGGCGCCCTGGTCCTCGCCGTCATCATCGTCGCCAGCGAAGCGCAGCTCGAGGCCGTCATCGACGCCGAGACCGAACTCGCGATGACGAGCGCCGTCATGTGGCTGCTGATGCTCGTCTACATCCTGTGGGTGCGTCGCGCGTTCGCGGTTCGCCGGCGCACCGGCCTCGGCACGGCAACCCCACCCACCGTGACCGAGGTGAAGGACGTGATCCGCACCGACGGCGGCGGCACACTGTCGTGGATGACAACGTGGTCCGACATGTCGTACGCGACGATCGCCGGCGGTGTCGTCGGATTCCAGAACCGCCGCGGTGTCGCCATCGCGCTCGGCGATCCCCTCGGTCCGGAAGCCGGTCGCCCCGATGTGGTGCGGGGCTTCATCGACGCGGCCGAACGCGCGGCGCTCACACCGTGCTTCTTCAGCGCGGGAGAGGCGACGCGCGCCGCGATCCCCGCCGGGTGGCGCTCCCTCGTTGTCGCCGACGACACGATCGTCGATCTTCCTGGTCTGGAGTTCAAGGGCAAGGCGTGGAACTCGGTGCGGTCCTCCCTGAACCGCGCGGGTCGCGAGGAGATGACCTTTCGGATGTCGCGGTACGGCGACGAGCCGTGGGGGGTGCAGCAGCAGATCCGCGCGATCTCGGAGATGTGGGTGGGCGACAAGGGCCTCCCCGAGATGGGCTTCACGCTCGGAACCCTCACCGAGGCCCGGGATCCCGAGGTGCGGCTGGCGCTCGCGCTGTCGCCGAAGGGAGATGTCGACGGGTTCCTGTCCTGGTTGCCGGTGTACGGCCCGGACGGTGTGGTGCGCGGGTGGACCCTCGATCTCATGCGCCGCCGCGAGGGCGGCTTCGGGCCGGTGATGGAATTCCTGATCGGCTCGTCCGCCAGGCACTTCGCTGAGGAGGGGGCGCAGATCCTGTCGCTGTCGGGAGCACCGCTCGCGCACGAGAATCCCGCCGACGCGGGCCTCATCGCCGACCTCACCGACCGGCTCGCCGAGACGCTGGAGCCGGTCTACGGCTTCCGGTCACTGCACCGCTTCAAGCAGAAGTTCAATCCGCGGTACGAGACCATGTATCTGCTCTACCGCGACGAAGGGGATCTGCCGGCCATCGCCGCGGGGCTCACGAAGGCCTTCCTGCCCGACGCGACGCTGCGTCAGTTCGCCGGCGCGGGCCTGGAGCTCGTGCGCGGCGAGCGCGACTGAAGCCCGGTCCGAGGATACGGACCGGGCTCCGCCGCGAATCCGCGGACGGGCCGCGGATTCAGGTTCAGAGGGGTCGGATGGCCTCAGCCTGGAGACCCTTGGGCCCCTGGGCGATCTCGAACTCGACCCGCTGGTTCTCTTCGAGGGAGCGGTATCCCTTGGACTCGATCGCGGTGTAGTGGGCGAAGACGTCTGCGCCGCCTTCATCGGGAGCGATGAAGCCGAAGCCCTTCTCCGCGTTGAACCACTTGACCGTACCCTGCGTGCTCATGACGTGCCGTTCTTACTGGGTGTCCGCGCACGTTCGGCGCGAATCACGGTACACGCTACTGAACGTGGCCCTCCGGCACACCCCCCGTTTCAGACAGTGACCCAAACGTTGCGAAGGCGGGGTCGCTCCCAGACCCGCGGCCTACACTGGCCGACGACATGTCCGAGTCGCTCCGGCCCTTCGATCCTCGCGGCACCGTCCTCGGTGACGAGGTGTACGCGCGCGTCGGCGAGGCCATCATCGACGGCACCCTCGCACCGGGCGAGCGCCTGCGAGATCACGAACTCGCCCGACGCCTCGGGGTCTCGCGCACCCCCGTGCGCGAGGCGCTTCAGCGCCTGGAGCGCGTGGGCCTGGTCGAGGTCGCGCCGAACCGCTACACCCGCGTGTCGATCCCCTCGCAGAAGAGCCGCGAAGACGTCCGGGAGTTCCTGGTGCTCTCGGCCGCGAACGCCGCGCGATTCGCGATGAAGCGCGGGAGCGACGAGGACATCGCCACCTCCGTCGATCTCGCCGACGTCGTCGTCGAAGCCTCCGCCTCCGACGACTACCCGGCCATCGTGCAGGCGTCGTGGCGCCTGTTCTCGCACCTGATGTTCACGGCCGGCAACGTCATGCGATTGAAGGTGATGAAGGAAGCGCAGCTGGCGATTCGCCGATACACCAGCCAATGGCAGCCGTACTTCACCGATGTCGAGGAGCGCACCGCGAAGTACCGCGAGCTGCGCGACGCCCTTCTGGCTCGCGACGGCATCCGCGCCGAGCGCGCGGTTCGCGCCGTCTACGGACTGGACTGACGCGCGACCGCGTGGTCGATGCGGTCGGGGACTAAATTGGTGTCGTGGCTGCACACGTGGAACTCCGCGACCTCGGCGACGACGACCTCGACGCCGTCTTCGAGATGATGCGCACGCCCGATGCGGTCGATATGGCCGCCTTCACCGCGGCCGACCCGAGTGACCGGGAGGCCTTCGACGCCTGGATCGCCCGCGAGCGAGCCGCCGACGGCGTGCAGATGTACGTCGTGACCGAGAACGGCGGCTTCGCCGGGACGGCGGCGCTGTTCACCGTCGACGGCGACCGCGAGGTGACCTTTTGGATCGCGCATCACGCATGGGGACGTGGGGTCGCGAGCGAGGCGCTGCGCCTGCTCATCTCGCGGGAGCCCGAGCGCCCGCTGTTCGCCCGCGCGGCCGCATCCAACACCGCCTCTCTGGCGGTGCTCGCCAAGGCCGGCTTCACCGAGGTGTCGCGCACGATGTCGTTCGCACCTGCCCTCGGACGCGAGGTCGAGGAGATCACGCTCACCCTCGCTCCGGTCCTCGAGTGACCCGCCCGCGACCACAGCGAGAAACCACATTCGGCCCGAGAAACCACGCGTCGCGCGGTGTCTCGCGCGGAAAGGCGTTTCTCGACAGGCCGGGCCGCGCCGGGCCGCGCCGGGGCGGGAACGACGGGAGGCGGGAACGCGAAAACCCCCGGAGAACCGGGGGTTTCTCTGGGTGCGCGAGGGGGGACTTGAACCCCCACGCCCTTGCGGGCACTGGCACCTGAAGCCAGCGCGTCTACCTATTCCGCCACTCGCGCGAAGCGCTCGAATACACATCGAGCGCGTCAACCAACCGAGAATAACACGAGGGAACGCGGCCCGACGCATCGGGCGACCCGCCACGGGATGACACCACCATGGTGCATTCAGCGTGTGCAATTAGCATGTACCGAACCGTCTGCCTGCCTGAGGAGCCCCGTGGGACTACTGGACAGCTTCGAGAAGGGACTCGAACGCGCTGTGAACAGCGCCTTCGCGAAGACCTTCCGCAGCGGAATTCAGCCTGTCGAAATCGCCTCGGCGCTGCGGTCCGAGCTCGACAAGAAGGCCGCCGTCGTGAGCCGCGACCGCATCCTCGCGCCGAACACCTTCACCGTGCGGCTGTCTCCCGCCGATGAGGAGAAGATGGCCGCGGTCGGACCCGCGCTGCTCGACGAGCTCGACGGCCTCGTCAAGAAGCACGCGCGTGCGCAGGGCTACAGCTTCGCGGGCGCGGTGACCATCGAGCTCCGCCGGGACGAATCGGTCTCGACCGGCACGCTCCGCGTCGATTCCGAGACGGCGCAGGGGCGCGTGTCGTGGCGCGCGGTCGTCGACGTCGAGGGTAGACGTCACCCGCTCACCGCGTCGCGCACCGTGATCGGGCGCGGCAGCGACGCCGACATCACGATCTCCGACAGCGGCACCAGCCGCAAGCACGTCGAGATCCTATGGGACGGCGAGCGCGCGATGGTGCGCGACCTCGGCTCGACCAACGGCACCAAGCTCAACGGTGTGAAGGTCGGCGAAGCCTCCCTCGCCCCGGATTCCACCATCACCATCGGCCGCACCGATATCGTGTTCCATGTCGTCGCACACGCGGCGCCGTCACGCCCGTCGCGTCCCGTGAGCGACGCGACCCGGGTATTCGACCAGCGCGAGGGACTGTCGTGAGCGAACTGACCCTGCTCCTCCTGCGCATCGGATTCCTGGTGCTGATGTGGTTCTTCGTGTTCGCGGTGGTCTACTCCCTGCGCGCCGACCTGTTCGGGGTCAAGGTGCGCCGCATGCCGGAACCGGCTGCGGCGGGCGCCGCGACGAAGGCTCCCGCGTCGTCGCCCGACGCGCCGACCGCCGCCGTCGCCCGTTCCACGGCGCCGTCCAAGGCGGGTGGCATGGCCACGCGCGACGCCGTGTCGCGCATCGTCATCACCAGCGGCCCGAAGGCCGGTCTGGAGGTGCCTCTCGGCGACGACACCGTCACGATCGGCCGCTCCAGCGAATCGGGTCTCGTGATCCGCGACGACTACACCTCCAGCCACCACGCGCGTCTCGTTCAGCGCGGGGAGCAGTGGATGATCCAAGACCTCGACTCGACCAACGGCACGTGGCACGACGGCACGCGGGTCAGCGCCCCGGTGCCCATCAAGATCGGCGCGCCCATCAAGGTCGGGGCGACGACCTTCGAGCTGCGGAAGTAAGCAGCGGAGTCGACACGGATGGTCTTTCAGGGCTCGAGCGCGGCGATCTCCCACACCGGGAAGGTCCGCTCCAACAACCAGGATTCCGGATACTCCGGGTCGAACCTGTTCGTCGTCGCCGACGGCATGGGCGGGCACGCGGGCGGCGACGTCGCCTCGGCACTGGTCATCCATCGCCTGAAGCACCTCGACGACGACCCGTTCGATTCGCCGACAGACGCGGAGCGGGCCCTGCGCGATGCGATCGCCGACAGCGCCACCGAACTGATCGACACCGTCGGCCGCCGTCCTGAGCTGGCCGGGATGGGCACCACGGTCAGCGCCCTGGTGATGGTCGACGATCTCGCGGTGATCGCGCACATCGGCGATTCCCGCATCTATCTCTACCGCGACGGCTCGCTCACCCAGATCACCACCGATCACACGTTCGTGCAGCGCCTCGTCGAGTCGGGTCGCATCACCCCCGAGGAAGCCCGATACCACCCGCGCCGCTCGGTTCTCATGCGGGTGCTCGGCGACATGGATCCCGATCCCGAGATCGACACGTTCATCATGCCCACCCAGCCCGGCGACCGCTGGCTGCTGTGCTCCGACGGACTCTCGGGAGTCGTGGACGACGCGCACACCGAGAAGGCCCTCGCCGCCGGCAACGCGCCCGGGCGAACCGCCGACGCGCTGCTCAAGCAGGCACTCGACGGCGGAGCGCCCGACAACGTCACGATCGTGATCGTCGACGTGGGCGGGGCGCATCCGATCTTCACCGGCACCGCGACGATCGTCGGATCGGCCTCCACACCGGCCGGTATCGAGGTGCCCGCGGCTCGCCCCGGCCGGTCGAGCTGGCTGCATCCGAACCGTCAGGCGGCGAACGAGCCGACGCACTTCGAGCCCGACGCCGACTTCCTCGAAGAGCTCATCGAAGAGGATCGCCGGCGTGCGCGCCGGCGGCGCATCGGCTGGATCGTCGGTCTCGTGCTCGTCCTCGGGTTGTTGGCCACGGCCGGTGTCGTGGCCTATCAGTGGACGCAGACGCGGTACTTCATCGGCGCTGACGAGGACACCGTGGTGATCTACCGCGGCATCCAGCAGGACATCGGTCCGATCTCGCTGTCCACCGTCTACCGGGATACCGGGATCGATCTCGACGATCTGCCGTCGTTCACCCGCAGCACCGTCGAGCGCACGATCTCGGCCGATTCGCTCGAGGCGGCGGACGTGATCGTCGATCGCCTGCGCGACACCGCGGAGGCCTACGGATGAGCGCGCCCACCGACCAGACCGGCCAGGTCTCCACCGACACCGCGGTCGTACGGGCGCTGCGGAAGATCCGCGTTCCGCAGACCCGACGCAACCGCGAGCTGGCCCTGATCCTCTTCGCCACCCTCATCAACGGCTCCGCGGTCGCCCTGGTGCAGCTGGGCGCGCTCGGGGCGATCGACGGCACCTTCCTCATCTACACCGGCGCCGTCACCCTGCTGGTGCTCGCACTCCACGTGGTGCTGCGGTTCGTCGCGCTGTCGGCCGACCCGTTCGTCGTGCCCATCGCGACGCTGCTGACCGGTCTCGGCCTCGCGATGATCTACCGCATCGACCTCGCCAAGGACGCGACGGGGTGGGATGCCTTCTCGACCCGTCAGCTCGCGTGGGCGGCGATCGCCCTGGCCGGCGCCATCGCTCTCGTCCTGGTGCTGCGCAACTATCGCGTGCTGTTCCGCTACACGTATCTGTCGGGCCTGATCGGTCTGCTCCTCCTTCTCCTCCCGTTCATCCCGGGCCTCGGAACCGACGCCAACGCCGACGTGTGGGTCTCGCTCGGTTTCGTGTCGTTCCAGCCCGGTGAGCTCGCCAAGATCGCCCTGGCGATCTTCTTCGCCGGCTATCTCGTGCGCACCCGCGAGTCGCTCACCTCCACCGGCACCCGCTTCCTCTGGATGACATGGCCGCGCGCGCGCGAACTCGGCCCCGTGCTCGTGGTCTGGGTCGTCTCCCTCGGCATCATCGTGATGCAGCGCGACCTCGGCACCGGCATCCTGATCTTCGGCATGTTCATCGCGATGCTCTACGTCGCCACCGGCAAGACCAGCTGGGCCCTCATCGGGGTGGCCCTCGCCGCACTCGGGGCCTTCCTCGCCTCGCGCGTGCTGCCCTACGTCGGCGAGCGCTTCTCGAACTGGCTCGACGCCTTCAACCCCGACACGATCGAGGGCCCGAGCTATCAGCTCGTGCAGGGCATCTTCGGCCTCGCGCAGGGCGGCCTCATCGGCACGGGCCTCGGTCAGGGCCGGCCCCAGCTGACCCCGGTGGCCGAAAGCGACTACATCCTGCCGAGCCTCGGCGAAGAGCTCGGCCTCGTCGGCGTCTTCGCGATCCTCTGCCTGTACATGGTCTTCATCAGCCGCGGCATCCGCATCGGACTCGCCGGACAGGATGACTTCGGCAAGCTGCTCGCGACCGGACTCGCCTTCACCATCGGCCTCCAGGTGTTCATCATGGTGGGCGGTGTCACCCGGGTCATCCCGCTGACGGGTCTGACCACGCCGTTCCTCGCGGCGGGCGGATCCTCCCTCGTGGCCAACTGGCTCATCGTGGCCCTCCTCCTGCGCATCTCCGACGCCGTCCGCAACAAGCCCCGGGTGGTGATCGGATGACCCGCGAACTGCGCCGCCTCAGCATCGTGCTGCTGGCGATGTTCCTCGCCCTGTTCACGTCGGTGAGCGTCATCCAGGTCGTGCAGGCCGATGCGTTGGCGGAGAATCCCGCCAACACGCGCGCGCTCTACGACTCCTACGAGGTGCAGCGCGGATCCATCATCGCCAGCGGCGCGGCGATCGCGTCATCGGTGCCGTCCGACGATGTCTACTCCTGGCAGCGGGTCTATCAGAACGCCAACGTCTGGGCGCCGGTCACCGGATACATCAATCCCGTCCTCGGATCGGCGACGGGCATCGAGCAGGCGATGAACGCGGAGCTCAGCGGCACCGGCAGCACGCAGTTCCTCTCGCGCATCGAGCGGATCATCACGGGGCAGCCGGCGGCGGGCTCGAACGTCGTGCTCTCGCTCGACGCGACGGCCCAGCAGGCCGCTTACGACGCACTCGGCGACCTGACCGGTGCCGTCCTCGCCATCGAGCCGGAGACCGGCCGCATCCTCGCCATGGTCACGAGCCCCGACTACGATCCGAACGCGCTCGCCTCGCACGACACCTCGGCGGTGCTCGACCTCTACGACCAGCTCGAGTCCGACCCGGCGCAGCCGCTGTCCAACCGGGCGATCGGCGGCGACCTCAACCCACCGGGATCGACCTTCAAACTCGTGACCGCCTCGGCCGCCCTCGCGACGGGGGACTGGACCCCCGAGTCCGAGCTGCCGAACCCGTCGACGTACACGCTCCCCGGCTCGTCCAGTGTGATCCGCAACGCCTCCGGCGGCGCGTGCGGATCGGGCGACACGGTCACGATCGCCGATGCTCTGCGCCTCAGCTGCAACATCCCCTTCGCCGAACTGGCCGTGGAACTCGGCGACCAGACGATCCTCGAAGAGGCGGAGAAGTACGGCTTCAACGTCGCCTTCGAGACGCCGCTCGCCTCGACACCCTCCAGCTATCCCCGCGGCCTCGACGACGCGCAGACCGCGCTCAGCGGCTTCGGCCAGGGGCAGGTCACCGCGACGCCGCTGCAGATGGCGATGGTGTCTGCCGGGATCGCCAACGACGGCATCGTCATGAATCCGCGCATGGTCGACCGCGTCATCGGTCCCGACCTCTCGGTGCAGCAGACGTTCGACGACACCGAGTTCGGTCGCGCCCTGGAGTCCGACCTCGCCGCGGAGATGGTGACGATGATGGTCGACAACGTCGAAAGCGGCGTTGCGGGCGGTGCAAGAATAGACGGAGTGGATGTGGCCGGGAAGACCGGCACCGCAGAGAACGGGACGGATGACCCGTATACGCTCTGGTTCACAGGCTTCGCCCCCGCAGAAGATCCGGAGATCGCCGTAGCGGTCGTGGTCGAAGACGGTGGCGGTCAAGGGCAATCCGGGAGTGGCGACACGATCGCCGCGCCCATCGCGAAGCAGGTCATGGAGGCGGTGCTGGGACAATGAGACCGACGCAGGGTGCGACCTTCGGCGGGCGCTACGAACTGGATTCGCGGATCGCCGTCGGCGGTATGGGCGAAGTGTGGGAGGCCACCGATCACGTCATCGGGCGTACCGTCGCGATCAAGATCCTCAAGGACGAGTACATGGGGGACCCCGGGTTCCTCGAGCGCTTCCGCGCCGAGGCCCGGCACGCCGCGCTCGTGAACCACGAGGGGATCGCGAGCGTCTTCGACTACGGCGAGGAGAACGGCAGCGCCTTCCTCGTGATGGAGCTCGTTCCCGGCGAGGCCCTCTCGACGATCCTCGAGCGTGAGACGTCCCTCTCGACCGACAAGACCCTCGACATCGTCGCCCAGACCTCGGCCGCCCTGCAGGCCGCACACGCCGCCGGTCTCGTGCACCGTGACATCAAGCCGGGCAACCTGCTGATCACCCCCGACGGCCGGGTCAAGATCACCGATTTCGGCATCGCCCGCATCGCCGACCAGGTGCCGCTGACCGCGACCGGCCAGGTCATGGGCACGGTGCAGTACCTCTCTCCCGAGCAGGCCTCGGGTCACCCGGCGTCGCCCGCGACCGACATCTACTCGCTCGGGATCGTCGCCTACGAGTCGCTGGCCGGCAAGCGTCCCTTCACGGGCGAGTCGCAGGTCGCCATCGCGATGGCGCAGATCAACGAGCAGGCGCCGCCGCTTCCGGCGACCGTGGCGCAGCCCGTGCAGAACTTCGTCGCGGCGATGATCGCGAAGAAGCCCGAGGAGCGTCCCGGCTCGGCCGCGACGGTGGCCCGCGCGGCGACGGCGCTGCGCCGCGGCGACCTCGCCGCGGCGGCATCCGCCGTACCCGCCATCGCGGGCGGCGAGGCCGGTGACGACGTCACTCAGCTGCTCACCGCCGGGGGCGCGACCGCCGCGGCGACGCAGCTGCTGCCGACCGATACCGCCGCGGCACCGCTCGCCGACGGCGAGGAGGAGCCGGAGAAGAAGAAGCGCAGCCCCTGGACGTGGCCGCTGATCGCCCTGATCATCCTCCTCGTGCTGGTGCTGGGCGGCACGCTCTGGGCGCTCTTCTTCGCCGGGGATCCGGAACCGGAGCCGACCACCACGACGTCGTCGGCCACCCCCACCCCGACGCAGACCACGCCGACCCCCACGCCCACCGAGGACCGGGTCGACGTGAGCGCACTGGGCTTGACGGGCCAGACCTGCGACGCCGCGCGCGGCGTGCTCGAGGAGAACGACCTCGTGGCCGACTGCCAGACCGGCAATGCCGCCGGCACCGCCGACCAGGTCGGGATCATCTACGAGGTGAACCCCACCGGCCGCGTGGAGCCCGGGACCACGATCACCCTGACCGCCTACGGCGACCAGGTGGAGATGCCCACGCCCGCGACGCCGTCACTCGACGCGCAGACCGTCGCACCCGGCGACACCCTCACCGTCACGTGGGAGGGATACAGCTGTCCGGCCGGCGAGGGATCGCCGAGCTCCTACAACCTCACGGCGACCAACGGGACCTTCTCCAACGGGCAGTCCGAGTCCTCCTTCGGTCAGAGCGAGCGCAACGCGCAGCTGACCGTGCCGAACAACGCGACGGGCACGGTCATCGTGACCTACACCGTCACGTGCAGCGGCGGTGAGGCCGGTCAGCGCGAGTCGCCCGGTTCCGGCGAAGCCACCGCGACGATCGAGCCGGCACCGACGGCTTCCCCCACACCCTGACGCCACCTGGCGGACCGCTGGCCCGGGATCGAGGTCGACTAGGCTGGGGACGGAAACACCGGGGGAGTGAACGTGACTGCTGAACCACGCGTGCTTTCGGGACGCTACCGCGTCGACGAGAACATCGGACGTGGCGGCATGGCCACCGTCTTCCGCGGGTACGATCTGACGCTGGGCCGTGAGGTCGCCATCAAGATCCTCGATCGCGAACTCGCCGACGACAACTCCTTCCGCACGCGGTTCCGGCTGGAAGCACAGGCCGCATCCCGCATGTCCCACCCGGCTATCGTGCGCGTCTACGACGCCGGCGAAGACACCGAACGCAATCCCGACGGGTCCACCCGCGCCGTGCCGTTCATCGTCATGGAGCTCGTCAAGGGTCGCCTGCTCAAGGATGTGATCGCCGACGGTCCGGTACCCGTCGATGACGCCGTGCGATATGTCGACGGCATCCTCGAAGCTCTCGAGTACTCCCATCGCGCCGGTGTCGTGCACCGCGACATCAAGCCCGGGAACGTCATGATCACCGAGGCCGGTCAGATCAAGGTCATGGACTTCGGAATCGCCCGCGCCGTTTCGGATTCGTCGTCCACCGTCGCCGAGACGACGCAGATCCTCGGCACCGCCGCGTACTTCTCGCCGGAGCAGGCCAAGGGCGACCCGGTCGACGCACGCGCCGATCTCTATTCGACGGGTGTCGTGCTCTACGAGCTGCTGTCGGGCAAGCAGCCTTTCCGCGGTGAGACGCCGGTGGCCATCGCCTACCAGCACGTCAGTGAGACCCCGGTCGCGCCGAGCGAGATCAACGAGTCGGTTCCGCGCTCGCTCGACGCGATCGCGCTCCGCGCTCTCGCGAAGGACCCCTACCAGCGCTATCAGGATGCTGCCGGCTTCCGTGAAGCCCTCGACGCCACCGTCGACGGAAAGGCCCCGTCCAAGCGGCAGGTCGGCGCTCTCACGAGCGAGCTCTACGGTCCGAACCCGCGCCAAGCCGCCGAGACCGCCCGGTCGCTGCGTCAGCTCAGCACGGACACCACGATGAAGCGAACCCAGCCGGGTCCGCCGATCGCCTGGATCTGGGCGGGCGTCGCGATCATCGCGGTGCTGCTGATCTCGGTGCTGTTCTGGGCACTCTCGGTGCGGCCCACCACCGAGGCGCCGTCGACGGCTCGCGTCGTTCCGGATGTCTCCGGCATGACCTTCGAACGCGCCGAGGAGTCCCTGGCCGCGCTCGATCTGGTTGCCGTGGAGCAGTCCGAATCGAGTGCCGATGTCACCGAGGGCAATGTCATCCGCACCGAGCCGGCGGCGGAGACCTCCGTCAATCCGGGGCAGGAGGTCGACGTGTTCGTCTCGACCGGGCAGGAGCTGGCCGAAGTCCCGGTTCTCGAGGGACTCGGTCAGGATGCGGCCGTGCAGGCGCTCGAGGACGCCGGTCTCGCCGTGGGCACGATAAATCGCACGAATGATCCCGACCTCGCCGAGGGCATCGTGATCTCGGCTGATGAGACGGCCGGCGACGAGGTTCCGGTCGGGACGACCGTCGACCTCACGGTCGCGAGCGGTCGCGTCGTCATCAACGACGTCACCGGCTACACCGTCGAAGCCGCGACGCGTGAGCTCGAAGACGTCGGGCTGTCGGTCCTCACTCAGGAGGATCAGTCGTGCGCAGCATCCGCACCTCCGGTGGTGCGGTCGCAGTCACTCGCTCCCGGTGAGGTGCCCGTGCATTCCGAGATCACCCTGACCTACTGCTCCGGCTCCTCCTGATCCGGTCGCGGCGGCTACTCGACGGTGACTTCCTGCGGATTGACGAACTCGCTGATCCACGGGAACGCGTAGAAGAACAGCCCGTACAGCACGGCGGCCAGCAGCACGAGGACCAGCAACAGACGGATCCACCACGGACCGGGGAGGATCCGCCACAGCGCGGCATACATCAGGCGGGCACTCCTTCGGTCAGGGCTTCGGGGAGGGCCGCAGGATCATCCGCGTCGCGAGGCGTGAACGATTCGAAGACGCCGTACGCGACGATGCGCTCCGCGAGCGAGTACATCGGACTGCAGCTGGTCATGGTGATGTACTTGCCGTTCGCCTCGGCGCTCGGCACCTGCGGCACGGCGGCGAGCACATCGACCTCGGTGGGCGTGACGTACTCGAGCGTTCGGAAGCGGTAGGTGTACCAGCCCTCTTCCACTTCGACCACGATGGCGTCGCCGACCTGCAGATCGGCGATGCGATTGAAGGGCTTGCCGTACGTGGTGCGGTGGGCGGCGACGGCGAAGTTCCCCGTCTCGCCGGGCATGGGCGATCCCGGATAGTGCCCGATTCCGATCGGGTCCAGGGTTCCCGCCCGCGAGGTCCCGCCGGCCATCTCGACGGCGTAGTCGTCGCCGAAGCGCGGGATGTGCATGACACCGAAGATCTCGGTGTCGGCCGGTTCTGGGAGGACGGGAATCTCCATCTCCTGCGCCACATCCTCTTCGACGTCGTCCTCGGGCGAAGCGGACGGCTCGGGGATGAGGGGGGGCGCCTGCTGCGCCCACTGCTCGGACAGTTCTGCGCCGGCGGCATTGCGTTGCGCCCCGTAGATGAAGTCCCCGATCCACAGCTGCCACGCGACATAGAGCATCGCGACGATGCCGGCGGTGATCAGCAGCTCGCCGATCACTCCGGTCACAGAGGTGCGGCGACGCGGGCGCCGGCGTCGGGAACGGTCGCGCACAGCAGGGTTTGCCTGCTGCTGCTCGGCACTGGTCTGCTCGCCCACACGGCGAGTCTAATGACCGCATGCTGTGGCAGGCCTGGCAGTTAGACTGTCGGCATGGCACGACCCGGACGAGAAGACGATGCGATGGCGGAACGCCCCGAGGGCGAGCCGGCACCGAACCCGGTGTGGTTCAAGCCGATCATGCTCGGCCTCATGCTGCTCGGTCTCGCATGGGTTCTGGTCTTCTACCTGAGCGGCACCCAGTTCCCGATCCCCGGCATCGGTGCGTGGAATCTCGTGATCGGGTTCGGCATCGCCTTCGTGGGATTCCTCATGACGACGCGGTGGCGCTGACCGCCCGGTCCGACGAACGACACCGTCCCCGATGGGGCGGTGTTTTTCTTTTCCCTCGACGGTAATTACACGCGTGTGATTCATCCCCACCTGTGGATGAAACTGTGGATAACTTCCGTCGTCAGAAGAAGAGAACCGGCGGAAGGAGGAGCAGCGCGACCAGGCCCAGCGCCACGGCGGCGAGCAGCGCGATCTGCAGAGCGCGCCGACGGGGGGACCGCGTCACCGAGAAGATCAGTCCGACGAGTGCCCCCACGACGAGCCCGCCGACGTGGGCCTGCCACGAGACGTTGAAGCCCGGGATGAACCCGATGACGAGATTCAATCCGAGGATGATGGCGATGCCGGTGACGTTCGCACCGAGGTGGCGTCCGATGACGAGCAGGGCACCGAACAGTCCGAAGATCGCGCCCGATGCGCCGACGACCTGGGTCGGGAACGACAGGAGTGCGACCGCGACCGAACCGCCCAGCGTGCTGAGCAGGTACAGCGTCAGAAACCGCCAGCGACCGAGAAGGGGTTCGAGGCTGCGGCCGATCAGCCACAGTGCCAGCATGTTCAGCCCGATGTGCCAGAAGCTCGAGTGCACGAGTGCGACGGTGAGGACCGTCCAGGGCTGGAACGGCACCGGAAGCGTCGGATAGATGCTCGGCGCCCAGAACAGCAGCGAGCCACGGACGAGATCCCCGAAGCCGGGGATCAGCCCGAGCAGGAACGCGAACGCGGTGATCGCGATGATGGCGTAGGTGACCACCGGGCGGCCGCCGTAGGTGGCGACCGCCCGGGGTCGGGACCAGCGCCGCTCGGCCTTGCGCTGAGCGGGAGTCTGCTTCTTCCGCTGCTCGGCCATGCATTCCGGACAGATGACACCGACCGCCCCCTGGGTCTGGCACTCGGGACAGATCGTCCGCAGGCACCGCTGGCAGAGCACGAAGCTCTGCCGGTCCGGGTGGCGATAGCAGTAGTTGTCGGTGTTCCGCTGGAAGTCGGCCGAGGTCATGGAAGATCGCGGCGAGGCGTCAGGCTGCGACGATATCGACCGACTCGAGCACGACGGGCTCGATGGGGCGGTCACCGGCGGCCGTGGGGACCTTGCTGATCGCGTCGACGATCTTCTTCGACTCGTCGTCGGCAACCTCACCGAAGATGGTGTGCTTGCCCTGCAGCCACGGGGTCGGGTCGGTGGTGATGAAGAACTGCGAGCCGTTGGTGCCCTCGGGCTTGCCCGTGAGGGCGTTGCGGCGCAGACCGGCGTTGGCCATCGCGAGCTTGTAGGGCTCGTTGAAGTTCAGGTCGCCGTTGATCTCGTCGTCGAAGGTGTAGCCGGGGCCGCCGACTCCCTGTCCGAGGGGGTCACCGCCTTGGATCATGAAGCCGGGGATGATCCGGTGGAAGACGACGTCCTTGTACAGCGGGCCTTCTCCGGGCTGACCGGTGGAGGGGTGAGTCCAGGAGCCGGTCCCGTCGGCGAGCCCGGTGAAGTTCTTCACCGTGCGCGGGGCGTGATCTCCGAACAGGTTGACGACGATGTCGCCGTGGTTGGTGTGCAGTGTGGCGACGGCGGTGTGCTGAGGCATGTCTATATTCTCGCAGAGTTGCGTGCAAGGCCCTCCGTCCACCGGATGCGTCTGGCAAGATGGGGACGAACCGACAGTCCCGGATTTAGGGAGGGCCCCGTGAGCCTGAGCCGCAAGCGCAAGAAGGAACTCCGCAAGCTCCAGAAGCACGCGAACAAGGTGTGGGATTCGCAGCAGGTGCTGGTGGACGAGGCTGCGGGCATCGCCCGCGAGGCCGGTCGTCAGCTCGGCAACTACAACCGCGAGCAGATCGTTCCTCAGGTGCAGCAGGCCTACGGCAAGTACGCGGCGCCGTACGTCGACAAGAGCCTGGCCTACTCCAAGAACGTGTTGAGCGACAAGGTCGTGCCGGCAACCGGTGCCCTGGTGGGCTCGGCGCTGTCGGTGTGGGATGCCGCCAACGACACTCGCGGCCGGCTCAAGGCCGGCAAGGGATTCGGCGAGATCGATTCGAAGAAGTACGCCAAGAAGGCCGACAAGTACGGCAAGGACGTGCAGAAGAAGCTCGCCAAGAAGCTCGCGGCTCTGGAGCCGAAGCGCAAGGGCATCGGTGCGGGCGGGGTGATCGCCATTCTCCTCGGTGTCGCCGCCGCGGCGGGTGTCCTCTACGCTGCGTGGCAGACGCTTCGCGCCGATGACGAGCTGTGGGTCGCCGACGACCCGCTGCGCGCTCCCGACGCGTGATCGAGACGCCGCCTTCACTTCATCGAGCCCGTGACGCCGCCCAGGCGCACGGGCTCGATGTGTCTTTCCGCGAACGCCCGGCCGCGAACAGTCTCGCGGAGGCTGCGGCGCTTCTGGGCATCCCGCCACGTGGAATCGTGAAGACCCTGGTGGTCAAGCGCTCGGATGACACGTACCTCTTCGCATTGGTGCCCGGGGACCGGGCGATCTCCTGGCCGAAGCTGCGTGCGCTGGTCGGCGTGAACCGGCTCCAGCTGGCTCCGCCGGAGCAGGCGCTCGCGGCGACGGGGTACGAGCGCGGCACGATCGTGCCGGTCGGGAGCAGCACGGCGCTGCCGATCTTCGTCGATGAGACCATCGTGGGGGAGCGCATCGCGATGGGAGCGGGCGCTCACGGATACAGCATGTTCGTCGAGGCCGACGAGCTCATCGCCGCCTACGATGCGATCGTCGCCGACATCACGAAGCCGCTCGAGAGCGTGTGATCATCCCTCGCCCGCCATCCGCAGGGCGATGTCGACCAGACGCACGCGCTGCAGGTTGCGCACGGTCCTCATCGGAAACCATTCGGCTCGGTCCGTCGAGCCGTCGACCTCGTTCCGCAGTCGACCGCCCGTGACATGGGCGCGGTAGACGATGCGCAACGTGTGCAGCGGGCCGCCCGCAGCGTCTGCGAGGCGCCGCCCCTCGGGGATGACACGGGAGTGGATGCCGAGCAGCTCGTCGATGTCGACGCGATAGCCGGTCTCTTCCCGCACCTCGCGGCGTGCGGCTCGTTCGGGGTCTTCACCGGGTTCGAGACCGCCCCCGGGCATCGTCCAGGCTGCTCGTCGTCCCTCGATCCAGTGGGCCAGCAGCAGGCGACCGTCATCGACGATCACCGCGTAAGCCGCGACCCGCATGTCCATGACGACAGACTATCCGTCTGCATGGAGAGGGAATCGGACACGAAAACGCCCCGGCAGGAGCCGGGGCGTTTCATTGTGGAGCCTAGGAGATTCGAACTCCTGACATCCTGCTTGC
>NZ_DCMW01000006.1:0-13804 GCF_002321605.1 Microbacterium sp. UBA1612 | reverse complement strand
TACCAACTGAGCTAAGGCCCCGGGACCGCGAGTGGGGCTACCAGGACTTGAACCTGGGACCTCTTCATTATCAGTGAAGCGCTCTAACCGCCTGAGCTATAGCCCCGTGTGGAGTGACGACCGGGGCCGTCAACCTCCAAGACTTTACCCGATGTGCGCGATATTCACGAAATCGGGTGGACGCGGGTCAGTTCGAGGTGAACCCGACGAGGAGGCCGCCGGTGACCTTGACCGCGAGGTTGTAGACGCCGGCGACGACCGCACCCATCACCGTGACGACGACGAGGTTGAGGATCGCGACGACCGACGAGAACGCGAGCACCTGCGGGAAGCCGACGAACGCGCGGATCGACACCCCGCCGTCGGAGAAGCTGGTGAAGAACTCATCGACCTGGTCGATGATCCCCGTCGTCTGCACGATGGCGAAGACCAGGAGGTACGCCACGACCGTGGCGATCGAGATCGCGACCGCTGCCAGGAACGAGAGCTTCACGGCGGACCAGAAGTCCACGTAGACCAGACGCAGGCGTACCTGCTTCGCGCTGGCCTTGGAACTCGATTTCTTCGCGAGCTTGTCGGCTACCGTGCTCATGCGTCCATACTCTTCTCAGTCGACTGGGAATCGTCCGAGGGGGCAGACGGGTTCTCTTCCTCGGCGGCTTCTTCGGCCACGGCCCGCTCGATGTTTCGCGCGATCGCGAGGATCTTGTCATCCTCGCTGAGGCGGGCGAACACCACACCCATGGTGTCGCGACCCTTGGCGGGCACCTCGGCCACGGCAGAGCGTACCACCTTGCCGCTGGCAAGGACCACCAAGACCTCGTCGTCGCTGTGCACCAGCAGTCCGCCGGCGAGAACGCCCCGGTCATCGTGGAGTTTGGCGACCTTGATGCCGAGACCGCCCCGACTCTGAGTGCGGTACTGAGCCACTTCCGTGCGCTTGGCGTAGCCGCCGTCGGTCACCACGAACACGAACTCGTCGTCCTTGGCGACCGACGCCGAGAGCAGGCTGTCACGGTCGCGGAACGTCATTCCCTTCACGCCTTCCGTCGCGCGCCCCATCGGGCGAAGCGCATCGTCGGTGGCGGTGAAGCGCAACGACATGCCGTTCCGGCTGATGAGGAGGATGTCCTCGCCCTCGTCGATGAGAAGGGCGCTCACCAGTTCGTCCTCGTCGCGCAGCCGGATCGCGATGACCCCACCCTGGCGGTTGGTGTCGTAGTCGGTCAGACGCGTCTTCTTCACCAGCCCGCTGCGGGTCGCGAGCACGAGGTAGTCGGCGACGTTGTAGTCGCGGATGTCCCGGATCTGCGCGATCTCCTCGTCGGGCTGCAGCGCAAGCAGATTCGCGACGTGCTGCCCCTTCGCGTCACGCCCTCCCTCGGGCACCTCGTACGCCTTGGCGCGATACACCCGTCCCTTGTTCGTGAAGAACAGCAGCCAGTGGTGCGTGGTGGTCACGAAGAAGTGCTCGACGACGTCGTCGGCTCGCAGCTGGGCGCCGCGTACGCCGCGTCCGCCCCGGTGCTGTGAGCGGTAATTGTCGCTGCGGGTGCGCTTGATGTATCCCGCACGGGTGACGGTGACGACCATCTCCTCCTCGGGGATGAGGTCTTCGACGGACATGTCTCCGTCGAACCCGTGCAGGATGTGCGTGCGGCGGTCGTCGCCGAACTTGTCGACGATCGCCCCGAGCTCGTCGCGCACGATTCCTCGCTGGCGCGTGGGGTCGGCGAGGATCTCCTGATAGTCCGCGATCTGAGCTTCCAGCTCCGAAGCCTCATCGATGATCTTCTGGCGTTCCATCGCAGCCAGGCGACGCAGCTGCATCGCGAGGATGGCGTCCGCCTGGATGTCGTCGATCTCGAGCAGCGATTTCAGGCCTTCGCGCGCATCGTCGACCGTGGGCGAACGACGGATGAGTGCGATGACCTCGTCGAGCGCGTCGAGCGCCTTGAGATACCCGCGCAGGATGTGCATGCGCTCTTCCGCCTTGCGCAGCCGGTACCGGGTCCGTCGCACGATGACGTCGATCTGGTGTTCGATCCAGTAGCTGATGAACCCGTCGAGTGCGAGCGTGCGGGGAACGCCATCGACGATCGCGAGCATGTTCGCGCCGAAGTTCTCCTGCAGCTGGGTGTGCTTGTAGAGGTTGTTCAGCACGACCTTCGCCACGGCGTCGCGCTTGAGGACGACGACCAGCCGCTGGCCGGTGCGGTCACTGCTCTCATCACGGATGTCGGCGATGCCCGTGATCTTCCCGTCGCGGGCCAGGTCGCCGATCTTCACGGCGAGGTTGTCCGGGTTCACCTGGTAGGGCAGCTCGGTGATCACCAGGCAGGTGCGGCCCTGGATCTCTTCGATCGCCACGACCGCCCGCATCGTGATGGAGCCGCGCCCGGTGCGATAGGCATCGCGGATGCCCCGGGTTCCGAGGATCTGCGCACCGGTCGGGAAGTCCGGCCCCGGAATGCGCTCGATGAGCGCCTCGAGAAGCTCTTCCCGAGTCGCTTCGGGATTGTCGAGCGCCCACAACGCTCCCGCCGCGACCTCGCGAAGGTTGTGCGGAGGGATGTTGGTGGCCATTCCGACCGCGATGCCGACCGACCCGTTGACGAGCAGGTTCGGAAAGCGCGACGGAAGAACCGCGGGCTCCTGAGTCTGACCGTCGTAATTGTCCTGGAAGTCGACGGTCTCCTCTTCGATGTCGCGGACCATCTCGAGGGCGATGGTCGCCATCTTGGTCTCGGTGTATCGGGGAGCGGCAGCGCCCATGTTGCCGGGCGAGCCGAAATTGCCCTGCCCCTGCGCGAGCGGGTAGCGCATCGACCACGGTTGCACGAGACGAACGAGGGCGTCGTAGATCGCGGTGTCACCGTGCGGGTGGTACTGACCCATGACCTCGCCGACGACACGAGCGCACTTCGAGAAGGACTTGTCGGGGCGGAACCCGCCGTCGTACATGCCGTAGATCACGCGGCGGTGCACCGGCTTCAGGCCATCCCGCACGTCCGGAAGCGCACGGCCCACGATGACCGCCATCGCGTAGTCGAGGTAGCTGCGCTGCATCTCCAGCTGCAGATCGACCTGATCGATCTTGCCGTGGTCATGTTCGGGGACGGGACGTTCTTCGTCAGCCATCGTTCATCTTCCGTTTCGTGCGTTTCGTCTCGTCGCTTCGCTCCTCGCTCGAAGAGCGAGGCTTCCCGGTCGTTGAGCGAGCGAAGCGAGACGAAACGCCAACGACCGTGCTGTGTCTAGATGTCGAGGAAGCGGACGTCTTTGGCGTTTCGCTGGATGAACCCGCGACGCGACTCGACGTCTTCTCCCATGAGCACGGAGAAGATCTCGTCGGCTGCCGCGGCATCGTCGATCGTCACCTGCTTGAGGGTGCGGGTCGTGACATCCATCGTCGTCTCCCACAGCTCCTTGGCATTCATCTCGCCGAGACCCTTGTACCGCTGCACGCCGCTGTCCTTGGGGATGCGCTTGCCGCTGGCGAGGCCGTCGGCGAGGAGGGCATCGCGCTCGCGGTCGCTGAAGACGTACTCGTGCGGCGAGTTCGACCACTTCAGGCGATAGAGCGGAGGCTGTGCCAGATAGACGAAGCCCGCCTCGATCAGGCCGCGCATGTAGCGGAACAGCAGGGTCAGCAGGAGCGTCGTGATGTGCTGTCCGTCGACGTCGGCATCGGCCATCAGCACGATCTTGTGATAGCGGGCCTTGGAGATGTCGAAGTCCTCGCCGATGCCGGCGCCGAACGCCTGGATCATCGCCTGCACTTCCTTGTTCGACAGCGCCTTGTCCAAGCGTGCGCGCTCGACGTTGAGGATCTTGCCGCGCAGCGCGAGGATCGCCTGCGTGTGCGGATCCCGGCCCTGCACGGCCGAACCACCGGCGGAGTCGCCCTCCACGAGGAAGATCTCGCTGATCGACGGATCTTTGCTCGTGCAGTCCTTGAGCTTGTCGGGCATCGCAGCCGACTCGAAGACGCTCTTGCGGCGCGCGGTCTCACGAGCTTTGCGCGCTGCCATGCGGGCGCTGGCGGCGTCGATCGCCTTGCGGACGACGTTCTTCGCCTGCTGCGGATACCGGTCGAACCAGTCGCCGAGCTGGTCACCGACGACCTTCTGCACGAACGCCCGCGCTTCCGTGTTGCCGAGCTTGGTCTTGGTCTGGCCCTCGAACTGCGGCTCGGACAGCTTCACGGAGATGACGGCGGTGAGTCCCTCACGGATGTCCTCACCGGTGAGGTTGTCATCCTTCTCCTTCAGCATGTTCTGCGCACGGGCGTAGCGGTTGACCAGCGCGGTCAGGGCCGACCGGAAGCCTTCCTCGTGCGTGCCGCCCTCGTGCGTGTTGATCGTGTTCGCGAAGGTGAAGACGTTCTCGGTGTAGCTCGTCGTCCACTGCATCGCCATCTCCATGGCGATCTTGCGGTCGGTGTCCTCCGACTCGACCTCGATGATCTCGTCGTTGACGACCTCGGCGTGACGCACCTTGTTGAGGTACTCCACGTAGTCGACCAGGCCCCGCTCGTAGAGGAAGCTGTCGTGACGCGCATCCGGCGTCTCGGTTCCGGTGCTGGGCTCGACGTCTTCGACGTAGGCCTGAGCGCGCTCGTCGCGCAGGTCGATACGGAGGCCCTTGTTCAGGAAGGCCATCTGCTGGAACCGGGTGCGCAGCGTGTCGTAGTCGAACTCGACCGTGTCGAAGATGTCGGGATCGGGCCAGAACGTGATGGTGGTTCCGGTCAGCTCGCTGTCTTCGCCCTTCTCCAGCGGGGCGATGGGCTGTCCGCCGTCGCGATAGGACTGTCGCCATACCGATCCCTGCCGGTGCACCTCGACCTCGAGACGGTAGGACAGCGCGTTGACGACGGATGAACCGACGCCGTGGAGTCCGCCGGAGACCGCGTACCCGCCCCCGCCGAACTTGCCGCCGGCATGCAGCACGGTGAGGACGACCTCGACCGTCGACTTGCCCTCGGTGCGGTGCATGTCCACGGGGATTCCACGACCGTTGTCCACCACGCGGACGGCGCCGTCCTCGAGGATCGTGACCTGGATCGTGTCGCAATGACCGGCCAGGGCCTCATCGACGGAGTTGTCGACGATCTCGTACACCAGGTGGTGGAGTCCGCGCTCCCCCGTCGAACCGATGTACATGCCGGGGCGCTTGCGCACCGCCTCCAGGCCTTCGAGCACCTGAATGGCGTCGGCCCCGTACTCGGTGGGTGTCCCCGTGGGGATGGGTGCGGCGTCGTCGGCCGCGTCCTCGGGAACGCTGTCGGGGTTCTGGGACGTCATGGGTGAAGGCGCTCCACATCTGTCGGAGGGATCGGCTCCACTCTACCAAGTTCGTCGCGCTCAGATCGGTTATACGGCCCTGTGGCGCGATGAAATCGGCACAGATATGGCGAGACGTGGGTTATCCGTAGGTATCGCGAGGGCCCCGCCCTGGAACGGCTCTGGTGCCCCATTTCCACGAGGGGACGTCCGGCCCGATGAATCGCACGGTCACGACCCCCGCTTCTGGATACCGACGCACGATCTCGGTGAGGATCTGCGCCCGCATCAGCTGAAGCTGCTTCGCCCAGGCCGTCGAGTCGGCCTGGATGGTGAGCGTGCCGTCGTGGAACGACACCGGGCGCGTGCGCTCGGCGGTGTCGGATCCGGCGACCTCGGCCCACGTGCGCACCACGTCCTCGCGCGCCAGCTGGCCCTCCCAACCGGCCTGGCGCGTGAGCTCCGTGAGCACGTCGGCGACACCGCGCGGATCACGCCCCGCTGTGAACGGCTGGTTCTCGTCGTCGTCGCGCACCCGGCGCCGCCGGCGCCATGACTTCGACGACGGCTTCAGCCCGCGCAGTCGGAGGTAGGTCGCGACCGTCTCCGGCACCTGCTCCGACGAGACGTCATCCATCGTGCGGCTCCTCCTCCGGGAGGATACGACCCGCATCCACCCGCACCACCTGGGTGCGCAGCGGCGGCGGCACATCCTGATCCACCGCCGCGGTGACCACGACCTGCTCGTATCCCCGGGCGACCTCGGCCAGGCGCACTCGTCGATCGGCATCGAGTTCGGCGAACACGTCGTCGAGGATCAGCACCGGATCACCGAGCAGCGAATCGGCGCGAAGGAGCTCCGCTGACGCGAGGCGAAGCGACAACGCGACCGACCAGGATTCCCCGTGCGATGCGTAGCCCTTGACCGGGAGCCCTCGCACCTTCAGCACCAGGTCGTCACGGTGGGGACCGACCAGTGTGACGCCGCGCTCGAGCTCCGCCGTGCGTCGCGCGGCCAGGGCGTTGCGGAACTGGTCTGCGATGGGCGTCGCCGACACCGCGCTCTCGCTTCCGGTCTCGTCTTCCTCCGGATCACCGCCTTCGACCGACAGCGCCCACTGCAGCCGAGGCCGATGGTCTGCGCCCGCGATGGCCGTATAAGCGTCGGCGACGGGGGTCGCGAGGTCATCGGCGAGGCGCAGGCGCGCCTCGATCACCTGGGCGCCGAGCGTCACGAGCTTGTCATCCCACACATCCAGCGTCGACAGACCGTCGCCCTTCACGCCGCGGGCACGCGCGGACTTCAGCAGTGCGTTTCGCTGCTTGAGCACGCGATCGTAATCCTGCAGCACCGAAGCCATGCGCGGTGCGCGCTGGATGAGGAGCTGATCGGCGAACCGGCGGCGAGCCGAGGGGTCACCCCGCACGATCTGCAGGTCTTCGGGAGCGAAGAGGACGACCTGCGCATATCGGGGAAGCTCGGCGGTCTTCACCGGTGAGCCGTTCACGCGCGCCTTGTTGGACCCCTGCCGGTTGACCTGCAGTTCGAGGGTGACGCGTCGCTCGCCGTGACCGAGTCGGGTGCGGATGAACGCCGACTCCTTGCCCTCCCGCACCATCGGGGCATCCTGCGACACCCGGTGAGAGCCGAGTGTGGCGAAGTAGGCGATCGCCTCGGCGAGGTTCGTCTTGCCCTGGCCGTTCCGACCCACGAACACGTTCGGACCGGGTCGCAGCACCACGTCGGCAGCCGCATAGTTGCGGAAGTCGACGAGTGAGAGCTGCTCCACGATCACCGGTACAGCCTAATGATCGCCTCGGACGTCACCCGGATGCGCTCACCTCAGCAGCAGGTTCGGCTGGAGCAGGTACTTGAACGTGTCCTCTCCGCCCTTGTCCACCGAGGTCTGGGGCGTGATCAGCACCGGGCTGAGCTTGTTCGCGTTCTCGCTCGAGGTGAAGGTCACGCGCGCGAACTCGCTGCGCACCGCACCGAGCGACTCGAGGAGGTACTGCGGATTCAGCCCGAGCGTGACATCGTCGCCACCGGACAGGGTCGCGTCGACGGATTCGCTGGCCCGCGCCTGCTCGGTGCCGGAGGCATCCATCGAGACGCTGTCGGCTGCGAACGTGAACCGGAGCGGGGCGGAGCGGTCGAGAACCAGCGCCACACGACGCACGGCCTCGGCGAGATCGGCGGTGTTCACGACAGCGTGGTGCTCGGTCTGCTCCGGGAACAGACGGCGGACCGGCGGGAAGTTGCCCTTGATGAGGAGCGAGGTGACGGTCTTGTTCCCCGCGGTGAAGGCGATGATCTCGCGGTCGCCGCTGCCCGAGAAGGCGATCGAGATGTCACCCGAGTGCGCGAAGGTCTTGCCGACCTCGGTCAGCGTGCGGGCGGGCACGAGTGCCGTGGCGTCGGAACCGGTCGTTCCGCCGTCCCACGGGATCTCGCGGAGCGCGACGCGATAGCGATCCGTGGCGACCAGGCTCAGGCGATTCCCGGTCACTTCCAGCTGCACGCCGGTGAGAACGGGGGTGACGTCGTCACGGGACGCGGCGAAGGCGACCTGCGCGATGGCGGTCGCGAACTCCTCCCCGGGAACCAGCCCCGATTCACCCGACACCTCGGGAATCGCCGGGTACTCCTCGACGGGCATGGAGGACAGGGTGAAGCGTGCGGAACCGCATGTGAGCACGACGCCGTCTTCGGGATCGACCGAGATCTGAATCGGTGCGTTCGGCAGACGACTGGCGATATCGGACAGGAGACGTCCGTGGACCAGGATCGTGCCCGGGTCGTCGACCGTCGCGTCGATGGTCGTTCGGGCCGAGGCCTCGTAGTCGAATGCCGACAGCGACAGCCCTTCGTCCGACGCCTCGATCAGCACGCCCGCGAGAATCGGCTGCGGGTTGCGCTGGGGAAGGAGCTTGACGACGAATGAGACGGCTTCGCTGAAGACATCGCGATTGACCTGGAATCTCACGTACGCTCCCTCGACCTCGGGCATGGGGTTTCTCATGCTACTGCCCTGTGCGGCCCATGCTAGTGCGCGATCGGCGCTCGTCCGCATCCTCGCCGGTGCATCCCTTCTCCCGAGCTCGATCCCTTGAGGTCATCGAATCGACCTCTGCTTAAGTTCTTGTTCTTCATCTTGTTAACAACTGTGGAAACTGTGGATAAGTCGGTGGATCCCAGTGCGCTCTAGAGAACTACAAACGTGTGAGATGTGGATACGATGCGGAATCACGCGGGAAGCCATCTGTGTGGAAACAGCGTGGTCACGGCGTCTTCCACAGGTGGATGCCGTTTCGTTCACATGTCGAGGCGAAGCATCCCCAGTTATCCACAGGTTTTCCACACTGTGAAGAACGCACATGATGGCGTGGCTATGTGTCCGCTGTCAAGTGCGGATGTGAGGCGAGGGGACCCTCAGCGCATGCGGCCGAGCTGCGCCGTGATCTCGGTCACCTGGTTGTAGATCGAGCGACGCTCCTTCATGAGGTCGCTGATCTTCTTGTACGCGTACATGACGGTCGTGTGGTCACGGTTGCCGAACAGCTGACCGATCTTCGGAAGCGACAGGTTCGTGCGCTCACGGCACAGGTACATGGCGATCTGCCGGGCGATGGCCACGGCCTGCGAACGGCTGGAGCCGTAGAGGTCGTCGACGGTGAGCTTGAAGTACTGAGCGGTCGCCTGGATGATGTCGGTCGGCGAGATGACGTTCGCGTCGTCCTGATCGACGATGTCGCGGAGCACCGTCTGTGCCAGCGACATGTCGAGGTTCGACCGGTTCAGACTGGCGAAGGCCGAGACGCGGATGAGCGCGCCCTCCAGCTCCCGGATGTTCGAGGACACGACGGTCGCGATGTACTCCAACACCTCGTCCGGGATGTGTAGGCGCTCGCTCTGCGCCTTCTTGCGCAGGATCGCGATGCGGGTCTCGAGATCGGGAGCCTGCACATCCGTGATCAGTCCCCACTCGAAGCGGGAGCGCATCCGATCCTCGAAGCCGGTGAGGTGCTTCGGTGGCACGTCGCTCGTGATCACGACCTGCTTGTCGTGATCGTGCAGCGTGTTGAAGGTGTGGAAGAAGGCCTCCTGCGTCTCGGCGCGACCCTGGAGGAACTGGATGTCGTCGATGAGGAGGATGTCGACGTCGCGGTAGCGCGCCTGGAACGCCGAGCCGCGGTTGTTCGCGATCGAGTTGATGAAGTCGTTCGTGAATTCTTCGCTCGAGACGTATCGCACGCGGATGCCCGAGTACAGACTCATCGCGTAGTCGCCGATGGCGTGCAGGAGATGCGTCTTGCCGAGCCCCGAGTCGCCGTAGATGAACAGCGGGTTGTAGGCCTTCGCGGGCGCTTCGGCGACGGCGACCGCCGCTGCGTGGGCGAAGCGGTTGGACTGCCCGATGACGAAGTTGTCGAAGGTGTACTTCGGGTTGAGGCGGGTGTCGTTGCGAGATGTGTTTCCCGACGACGACTCGAGCGGTTCCTCGAAGACCTGTCGCGCGGCCGGCATGGGCGACATCGACGGCGCGGGTACCGTCAGCTCCTGGATCGGAACGGGAGCCGTCAGGTGGGCGTCGATGATGTCGGGATTGACGACGACACGGAAGGTGGCGGCCGGCGGGTCGTAGGCGCCGTTCTGCTCGACGTGGGCGAGGGCTTCCATGATGGGAGCTCGCAGCCGCTTGTTCAGCTGAGCGGCGGTGAGGTCGTTGGGCACGTCGAGATAGAGGGTGCCGCCCATGACACCCTGGGGGACGGCGAGGTTCAGAAAGCCGTGGAGCTGGGGAGTGACGCGGTCGTCGACGGCGAGGGCCTCCAGAACACGCCCCCAGACGGGGACATCTGGAATCTCGTGCTGCGACATGTAGCCCCCGGGGAAAGTAGATGTTCCACGCCCGCGAGGTGACACCGCGCAACCTGTGGATAACTGACCGTGCCACGCTAGTCAGCGGCAGGGCTGCGAGCAAACCCCACTGTAGTTCCGGGCCGCGTGTCCTGACCAGCGGCTTCCCAGCCTTTGTGGATAATGTCGCTCTCGCGCGCACAGGTTTGAGTCCTGAACGCTGTCGACGTATCCTTACTCAGTTGACTTATGCCCTCGCGGCAGCACTGATACCCCGTCCCCGGAAGAGCGTCCCGAGGACACCCCATCCGGAAGAGATCTCATGAGCAAGCGCACTTTCCAGCCCAACAACCGTCGTCGTGCCAAGAAGCACGGCTTCCGCGCCCGCATGCGCACCCGTGCCGGCCGTGCCATCCTCTCGGCTCGTCGCGCCAAGGGCCGCGACGCCCTCTCGGCCTGATCACACGGTGCTCGCGAGGCAGAACCGACTGACCCGCGGAGCGGAATACAAGGCCGTCGTCCGCCGGGGTGCGCGGTGCGCCGGAGCGAACTCCATCACCTACGTGGTCCAGTCGGGAGACGACAGGGCTGCGCGTTTCGGTTTCATCGTGAGCAAGCAGGTCGGTTCTGCCGTCGTCCGCAACACCGTGCGGCGACGGCTGAAGGCTGTCTGCGCGGGGGCGTTGACCGATGTCCGGCCCGGTGCCGACGTTGTCATCCGTGCGCTCCCGGGCTCGGCGAAGGCCGACTTCGCACAACTGCGTGACGAGGTCGCACGGTGCCTGGCGAGGCGGGCGGCATGAGTGTTCTGCCGTCGTATGCCGTCGGTGTCGGCCGTTGGACCGCATCCGATTCGCTTCGTGCGATACCGCTTCTGCCCCGGAACGCCGCTCTGGGGCTGCTTCACGGCTACCGGGCGACCATCTCGCACACGTACGGTGACGTGTGCAAGTACTACCCCTCATGCACCGCCTACTCGGTGGCCGCGGTACAGCAGTACGGCGCCGTGGTGGGAAGTGCGATGACCGCTGCGCGCCTCGCGCGGTGCCACCCCTGGGCGAAGGGCGGCGTCGACGACGTGCCGCTTCGTGAGAACTTCCGTCACGACATCACCCCGCAGGGTTTCGTCGTTCCTGGCTCCACCGGAAAGGACTGATCCCGCGCATGGATCTTCTGAGCTTCGCTTCGTCGGCGACCGAGACATCGGGCGGCGGTGGTTTCGATCTGATCGGCACCATCCTGTGGCCCCTGAAGTGGCTGGTCGAGCTCGTGCTCGTCGCCTGGCACTGGCTGTTCACCGCGATCGGCCTGCCGGCTGCCGAGGGTCTCACGTGGGTGCTGTCGATCGTCGGTCTCGTGATCGTCGTGCGGTCGGCGATGATCCCGCTGTTCGTGCGGCAGATCAAGAGCCAGCGCAAGATGATGGAAATTGCTCCTGAACTGCGGAAAGTTCAGGAGAAGTACAAGGGCAAGCGTGACCAGCTCTCGCGGGAGGCGATGAGCCGGGAGACGATGGCGCTGTACAAGAAGCACGGCACCACTCCGGTGTCGAGCTGTCTGCCGCTCCTGGTGCAGATGCCGGTGTTCTTCGCGCTGTTCAGCGTGCTGAACGACGTCACCCGGCACGCTCAGGCCGGCATCGGCGGTGTGGGACTGCTCAATGCGGAGCTGACACAGGAGTTCTACGACGCGAAGCTCTTCGGCGTCGCATCGCTCCACGAGACCCTGATCGACGCCATCAACTCGGGCAACACCACGGCGATCATCATCCTGGTGACCCTCGTGGTGCTCATGATCGCCTCGCAGTTCTTCACACAGCTCCAGATCATCTCGAAGAACCTCTCCCCCGAAGCCAAGACCGGCCAGGCGTACCAGATGCAGAAGATCATGCTGTACGTGCTGCCGTTCGCGTTCGTCTTCTCGGGCGTGTTCTTCCCGCTCGGTGTCGTCATCTACTGGTTCGTGTCCAACCTGTGGACGATGGGGCAGCAGTTCCTCGTCATCCGAGAGATGCCCACCCCCGGGTCGGACGCGGCGAAGGCCCGTGAGGAGCGGCTGGCCCGCAAGGGCAAGGCCATCGACTCCTCCGGCAAGGTGGTGTCGATGGAGAAGTACCAGGCGGAGCAGCAGCGTCTCGTCGAGGAGGCTGAGCGGGCCAAGGCCGCACAGCCCAAGCGGCAGCAGCCGGTCGGCAAGCAGCGGGCGAAGAAGCAGGCGCAGAAGCAGTCCGGACCGTCGGGCGGCAACGGCCCATCGGGTAACGCGAAGTCCTGATCACGGAACGACCCAGAGGAATGATGAGCAACAACTCCGACACCGCCACCACGTCCGCTCCGGACCGCTCCCCCGCGTCGGTCGAGCAACTCGAGCAGGAGGGTGACGTCGCCGCAGACTTCATCGAGGAGCTGCTCGACATCGCCGACATCGACGGTGACCTCGGACTCGACGTACGGGCCGGGCGAGCATACGTCTCTGTCGAGGCTGAGGAAGAGGACGCCGTGCGGGTTCTGTCGGCGCCGGACACGGTGCAGGCTCTGCAGGAACTGACGCGCATCGCGGTGCAGAACAAGACAGGTCGGTTCTCCCGTCTCATCCTCGACATCGGAGGCTCCCGCGACGCGCGCCAGACGCAGCTGGAGCAGCTGGTGGACCGCGCTGTGGAGCGCCTGGATGAAGGTGCCTCGCAGGCGTCCCTTCCCTCGATGTCGAGCTATGAGCGAAAGCTCGTGCACGACATCGTCGCGGAGCGCGGGCTGGTCTCGGAGTCGTATGGTGAGGGAGCGGACCGTCATACGGTCATCCGTCGTCACTGACGGTCGCCGTTTCACGTGAAACATCCATGACCGAACTGGAACCCGAACCGTCGGCTGCCGAGCTGTTGTTCGGCGATCGCATCGGCACTGCCCGCGCCTTTACCGCCGCACTCGCTGCCCACGGCGAGGAGCGAGGGCTCATCGGACCGCTGGAACTGCCGCGCCTGTGGACGCGTCACATCCTGAACAGCGTGGTCGCCGCATCGCTGTTCTCCGGTCGCGTGGGAGATGTGGGCTCCGGAGCCGGCCTGCCTGGAGTTGTACTGGCGATCGCCCGCCCCGACGTGAGATGGGTGCTGATCGAGCCCATGGAGCGTCGCGTCGCGTGGCTGAATGAGCAGGTGGCAGCGCTGGGCCTCGACAACGTCGAGGTCGTTCGTGGTCGCGCGGAGGAGTGGGCGGATGGTCCGGTGCTCGACCAGGTGACGGCCCGCGCCGTGAGCGCCTTCCGTACACTGATCCCTCTCACCGCTCCCCTCGTCCGTGACGGTGGCGAGTTGATTCTGCTCAAGGGCGCGAACGCGTCGAACGAGATTGCGGCGGCTGACAAGCAGATTCGTCGCTTCAAGCTGCGCGATGTGCGCGTGGAGACGGTGGGCGAGGGTGTCATCTCCGAACCGACGCGTGTGCTTCGCGCCACGGTCTCCCGCTGACACTCCGCGCCGCTGCCCCCCTCTCGCCGATCGAGTAGCGCACGCAGTGCGCGTATCGAGATCCCGCACAACCGGGTGCCGGTCTCGATACGCCGGCTCCACCGGCTACTCGACCACCGCACCGGAATCATCCCGCCGATCGAGTAGCGCACGGAGTGCGCGTACCGAGATCTCGCCCCACCGGGTGCC
>NZ_DCMW01000038.1:0-15222 GCF_002321605.1 Microbacterium sp. UBA1612 | reverse complement strand
CCGGAAAACCCGGGACAGGTCAGGTGACAGCTCCCGACGACGACCCCACCCGCATCCGCTCCCAGCCGGCGCTCACCCGCTCGACGGGCCGCGTCTGGCTGATCGTCGGCGGGATCTTCACGGTGATGGCGCTCGCCGTGCTGGTGCCGATGACGGCCCTGCCTCCCGCGGGCGTCGCGCTCACCGCGGCGATCGTGGTGGTGCTCGCCTACGCCGTGATCCTCGTCGCCCGCCTGCTGGTGCCGGTGCGACGCCTCCGACTGCGCCTCGGCATCATGGCGGTGTCGATGCTCATCTCGGCGGCGGTCGCACTCATCGCCGCGGTGATCGTGGCGACGGCCGCGGCGCAGGAGCTGGCGGGGGTCGTGTGAGCCGCGCCTGATGAGCTCCGGCGCGAGCCGTCAGCGGCTCAAGAGCGAGTTGTAGACCCCCCAGAGCACGACCAGTCCGACGATCGGGCCCGCCAGGTCGGTGATCAGCCGCTCTGCAAAGGACTTGCGGCGTCGCTGGTTCCGACGGCGTGGCGCCGGCCGTCGCGCTGACGGCGAGGGCGGTTCTGCGAGTGCAGACGCGATTCGTGCGCCGAGCGACGGACGCGGACGCGGCCGCGCGGGCACGTTGACGCGTTTCGGCTCCGGTTTCGCGGGTCGCCGAGGCCCGACGGCCGCGGCGAGTGCGTCGTACTCGCGTCGCACGTGGTCCGGCGGCGATGACGGCCGCGGCTTCGTCATCCACGTCTCGGGTCGCACCGCCGCGTCCACGATCCGTCCGATCTGTTCTTCGCTGTAGACAGGCCGGCGGCGCAGAGTGCGGACGAGTTCCCGGTCGGAGATGACCTGGATCAGCGTGACGCCGTCGCCCGACGGCGCTTTGCGAGTGATCTGGCTCGGCGCGACGAACACGATGAGCGACACGACGTCGATCGCGAGGCCGGATGCTCGCGAGAGCGCCTCTTCGACGCGTTTGGACTCGCGGATCGACGCGAAGATGTAGGGCTGTTTGAAACCATCGACGTGCAGCCCGCGGCCCGCGGCCCAGACCTTGCGTCCGGGGCTGTACTTCGTGTTGATGGCGAAGACACCCGCGGTTGAGATCGCGATGTGGTCGATGTCCGTGCCGCGGCTGCCCACAGGAACGGAATGCAGCACGGTCCATTCGGGGCCGAGCGTGGCGAGGATTTCGGCGACGCGCCGTTCGCCGGTGACACCGTCGAACCAGCCGCGCGCCTCATCGTCGATGACGACAGTCCCGCCCTCGTCGACCCGAATGGTGCCGCGGTCCCACTGGCGCAGGAGTTCGTCCATGAGGGAGTGACCCGGTACGCGCTCTCGAAGATCACTCATGAAATGAGAATGCCTCGCTGAATGCAGGCGGGGTACCCCGACTTCGGGTGGCAAGGGTATACCCGGCGTATACTTGCGGCATGGTTGCGACCACGATCAAAGTTCCCGGCGAGTTGCGCGACAAGCTCAACGCCGAGGCGCGTTCGCGCGGCACCACCGTCGCGGGCGTCATCGAGCATCTGATCGCGGAGCGCGACCGCGCGGAGCGGTTTCGGCGGATGCGAGCCGAGCGTGCGGCGCTCGCTCCCTCCCAGCGCGCCGAGCTGGTGACCGAGTACACGGATGTCGAGGCTGCGGCCGTCGCCGACCTGTCCGCCGACTCATCCTGACCTCGTGCTCGAGCTTCATTCTGGTGACGTCGTCTGGGCGGACCTCGGCGACTCGTCTGGCCGGGAGTACGCCGGTCGTCGGCCGCTGGTGGTGATCGCGGGGGAGGAGTACCTCGAGATCGTCGACACGCTGGCGATCGTGGTGCCAGTGACGACGCGTGATCGGGGCTGGTCGAATCATGTGCGGCTGGCAGGCCCGGCCGGACTTGATGCGCCGAGCTTCGCGGTGACCGAGCAGCCGCTGACGGTCTCACGCGCAAGGCTGCTCGCGGTGGCCGGCCGGGTCGACGATGCGTGTCTCGGCGAGATCCGTGGATGGGTGCGGGACTTCGTGGGTGCGCACTGACTGCTGGCGTCGCGATGTCGGCGCGCACAGCGCGAAGGCGCTCATGCGCCCCGAGCAGTTACAGGCTCGTCACCCACATCCAGAAAGCCCCGAGGATGGCCGCCGGAAGGAGCACATCGCGAACGATGACGTCGGCGCGTGAGCGACCGCACCTCGGTCGGCCGTGAGGTACCAGATCGGCCTCGGCGGATACCGGTGGTGGCGCGTCGGTCTCTCTTGATGCCCCGCCCGCGGACATGCTGGCCTTGCTTCCGGGCCGCCATCCGTCGCCGACCAACGCCTCAAGCGAGAGAAATTCGCGCAGCACGACACGTGGATCGGTCGACACGCTCGGAGTTGGTCCCCAGGTCTCGGGCCGACGGGCTGCGGTCGCAATTCTTGCCGTCTGCTCGGCGGTGAAGACGGACGGGCCCCGCAGCGTGTGCGGGATCTGGCGGTCGGACAGGATGAAGAACTCAGGATCTCCCGGTGCGGGTTGATGCGGGCGGCGGTATGAGATCCGCTCGGGCTCAACGAAGACGAGAAGCGAGACCACGGGGACGGTCATCCCGGAGGCGCGGGAGAGCAACTCGGACGCACGCCGTCCTTCCCGGAGGGAGCTGCTCACGTAGGGCACGCTTCGCGGACCGACCATCAGTGTCCGACCCGCGGCCCACACCGAGGCGCCGGGGCTGTACTTGGTGTTGATGGTGAACACGCCAGCTTCACCGATTGCCACATGGTCGATGTCGCCGTATTCGCCGGTGGGAACCGAGTGCAGAATCGTCCAGCCGTCGCCGAGCTCGTCGAGAAGCGCGGCGACGTGTCGTTCGCCGATGACGCCGCGATACCAGCTCATCGCCTCGTCGTCGATCACGACCGTGCCGGGTTCCGTTCCAGCTCGGAATGATCCGCGGTCCCGGTGTCGCAGCAACTCGTCGATGAGGGAATGGCCGGGTACCCGCTCCCGAAGATCGCTCACCGTCTGAGAGTGCCTCACCGGCGATGGTGAGGCACCCCCGACTTCGGGTGGCAGGGGCACCTGGTTGGCCCGCCGCCTACGCCCCGCGCGCCTCCCCGCGCTCGTCTTCGTCGAAGCCGCGCTTGCGCTTCCGGCGCACGTCGGTCATGTAGCGGCTGGTCGAACGGCTCATCCCGCGCACCCCGTCGGCGCCAGCGTCGTAGGTGAGGGCGGAGTCGCGGCCGATGCCGAGGTCGCGGGCGGTGAGCACGGCGTCCTGGTTGGCGCCGAGGAAGACGAAGTCCCAGTCGTACTGCTCGGTCTGCTGGGTGATGAGGTCGCGCACCATGTCGTGGTCGTATTCGCGGCTGGAGTTCTCGTGGCCGTCGGTGACGATGATCACCTGCACGGTGTCGGGGCGGGCGTGCTCGGGCAGGGCGGCGAGCTGCTGGCCGAAGATCTGGATGGATGCGCCGAGCGCATCCATGAGGGCGGTGCCGCCGCGGGGCTCGAGTTCGATGCGCACGGTGCGGGCATCGGCCATGGTGTGGGTGTGCTCGATGACGCCGTCGAAGATGACGACGTCGACGGTGAGCAGTCCGTCGAGGGCGGACTGCTCGGCGAGCAGGCGGTTGAGCGCGTCGACCATTGCGTCGCGGATGGCGATCATCGAGCCGGACCGGTCGATGACGAGCAGCAGGGCGGTGTAGTTCGGGTCGGTCATTGGGGGCTCCTCGTGTGAGATCGGATACCCGCGAGCAGCGAGTCGATCAGTTTGAGGGGGGCCGCCGACATCGGACCGCGCGTCGCTCCGGAAGCGGCGCGAACGGGTGGCGGAGTCGCGGACTGGATGCGGCTTGCTGCGTGACATTTAAGCGACGAGCCACAAATCGAACGCAGCATTCTCGACGCGTCGCCCTAGCTCGCTCGAGCGGCACGGCGGCGGTCCTATGTTAAGAAGATGACTTTCACGCAGGAAATAGAACTGCGCGGCACCATGCTCCGGGTCGACCCGGCCGTGCAGAGCGTGCTGGGTGCTCCGATGTCGGTGCGCGATGCCGGCGACGTCGAGGGAGCGGCGCACGTTGCCACGATCGAGACCGCTGATGGAATGCGCGCGACCGTAGGCGTCTGTTCGTGGCCGGGCGATGAAGCCGATGTGAGACTGCTCGACTTCTGGTCGGGTGCGGACGACTACCGACGACTTGAACGCGCCGGCAAGATGTCTCTCGCGATGGTCGCCGACCGGCGAGTCGGGATCCTGCGCGCGATGCGATACGGCGAGCGGGAGTGGCCGACGCTGCAGACCGTCGACTGGGCGCAGCTCGACCAGCTGGCCGGCACCGACTTCGCCGCGCTGTTGACGGAGCACGGAGCGACGGTCGGCACGGTCGCCGAGCTCAACCCGGCGGGTCGCCGGTTCAAGGAGGCGCCGGCGTTCGCGTTCGCCGACGCCCCGGTCAGCGCGCTCGTTGCGTTCGCGGTGACACGGGTCGTGCCGATCATGGTCGGTTTCGGTCGGCCGGGCCTGGAGTCCGTGCACGGATGACCGCGATCCACATCGAACTCCCCGAGCACTCCAGCTACGGCGAGATCATGAAGGCGTACTTCTCGCTCATGCGCGGGTTCGGCATCGAACTGGGGATGCGCTGCGACGCGAAGCTGACCGAGCAGGAAGGGCCCGAGTGGTGGTCCGACCTGATCGCACAGCGTCGGCTTGACGGTCGCTGGAAGGGTACGGTCAACCTCAACGATCCGAGCATCACCCTGCCGGAATATGTGTGGGGCCAGGATTCTCCTCTGGCGCTAGTGTTCTCGTCGAAGCCTCAGTCGAAGATCCTGGCGAAGAAGATCCACCACGCGCGTAACACATGGCTCCACTTCAGCGAAGCGCCTGGGCCGGTAGAACTCGGCGAAGTCGCGGCACTGATAAAGCAGTTTGCGAGCCTGAACGGCCTCAAAGTCGAGGCTCCCGCGGCACGGATGGTCAAGCGCACTCAGCGAATCGCGACCGGGCAGTACCAGCCGTATCACGACGTCGTCGCGAAATGGCTCGAGGCGCACCCACCGGCCGCCTCCGACGCGGACCCATCGCATGCCGCCTCGGCTGATGAGCCGACTGTTGACGCGCCGTCGGAGTCGGTCGATGTCCCGGCGCCGGCACTTGAGCGCCGTCCGCCGATCGGCGGACGCTGGGGCGGCGACGTGCCGCCCGTGCGCTACGTGCCGAGTCGCACCGGCGATCTGGTCGATCCGACGACCGGGCGCGGTCTGCGCGTCGACGTTGACGCCGGTGACTGGGAGCGGAAGCGGCGCCTCTGGCTGGCGCCGAATCCGATGGGCGGCATCTGGATCGACGACCGCGACGGGGCGGTCGGGGGCTACGTCCACGGCGTCGCGCGTCTGCTCGGCTACCTCGGCGCCGAACCGGACGATGGGCAGGCACGCGGGTTCCTGCTGCCGCACTATTACGAGCTCGATGAGGGGCGCATCGTCGATCTCGATTCGGGGGAGCGCCTCAGCGACGCGGTGTCGCCGGGCGCCCGCGGCGAGGCGATCGCGCTTGAGTCGGCGGTCGCAGCGGCCTCGGATGAGCACGCCGGTCTGCGACTGACGAACTACGGCGACCTCGTGGCGACGAGCGCGAGCGGTGTCGAGCGCGTCGCCGTCGTGGAACCCGAGACGTGGTTCCCCGGGCGACTCGCATGATCGCATGCCGCACCGATGTCGGTGCCCTGTGCGATCCTGCTCAACTGTTTTCTGGCCGGAGAGGAACACGATGATTGCCGATGGCATCAAGCTGAATGGCGCGAACAGCGTCCCCTGGAGTGACCACAAGGTGGAGGGTGCGGTCACCGACCGCGTGTATTTCGGTCGTGACGAGTCTGGCGTCGGCGAGGTGCAGGTCGCGGTCGCGTCGGTGACCGTGAAACCCACGAAGGCGCTGCTGGCTGATCTGTGGAAGACCCGCGGCACGAAGAGCGCCATGCCGGTGGTGGTGGCGGCCGTCGCATCCGACGGCGTGTGGATCTTCAGCGGCGGCACGGACGCCCTGCCGCTCGGTCCGCTGCCGCAAGCCCAAGCCGAGCAGCGTCTCCAGGCCGTGCTGGACGAACCGGACGGCCTCGCCGCAGCGCAGCGACTGAAGGCGATTGAGGCCGCATACGACTCGATCGGTGTCGGGGGGTTCGCCAACCACTACCTGTTCGCGAGCTACCACCTCAAGCAGGACGTGCCGCGACGTGCCGACTGGGCGGAGGCAGGCGAGCGTGCGCGAGGCATGCTCCAGCAGCGTGGTCGCGACCTGATCGGCTCGCTTGGCTTCACGGCGGAGCCTGCGCCGGGCGGTGCGCTGGTGCTCCGCGGCACCACGGGCGCTCGCCGCGCCATCGCGGTGCTGCTGGATGAGTCGGAGCACTTCGACCAGAAGAGCCCCCGCCATCAGCTGTCTCCGGTTGCGCACGGTCTGGAGCTTGCGCGCCGCGAAGAGGTCGCGTGGGTCGTCTTGCTGCGTCGGAGCACCCTGCGGCTGTATCCGGGGCGTGACGGTGTCGGCGTCGGCCAGCGCGGGCAGTCGGAGACGTACTTCGAGCTTGACCTGGCGATGGTCGATGCGGATTTCGCGGCACTGCTGCCGCTCGTATTCTCGTCCGAGGCACTCGAGCCGGGTGGCTCCGCCGACGAGATCCTTGCCGGATCGGGCCGCTACGCCGCCGACCTCGGTTCGCGTCTTCGCGATCGCGTGTATCTCGGTGTGGTTCCCCGCTTGTCGATTGCGGTCGCCGAGCGTCTGCCGCCGTTGGGGGTCGCGACCGACGCCGAGGGCCTGCAGCTCGCCTACACGCTCAGCATGCGGATCCTGTTCCGTCTGCTGTTCCAGGCCTACGGCGAAGCCACTGAGCTGCTGCCCGCCGGTCGTAACGAGCACTACGACGCCAACAGCCTGCGCGCGTTCGTCGAACGCGAGATCAGCACCGGCGAGCATGAGTTCGCCGACACCGCCTCGTCGATCTGGCGCGACCTCGCCCAGGTGTGGGACGCGATCGCGCACGGCAACCCTCGATGGGAGGTTCCCGCCTACGGCGGCAGCCTGTTCGATCCGGCGAGCGAGGAGGGCCGCCTGCTCGACAAGCTCCAGCTTCCCGACAGCGTGCTCGGCCCGGCGCTCCAGGCGATGCTCACCGAACTCACCGAAGACGGCGTGCCGGGTGCCGTCGACTTCCGTTCGCTCCAGGTGCGCGAGTTCGGCACCATCTATGAGGGGCTTCTCGAGTCATCGCTCTCGCTCGCCGAGACCGACCTCACGGTCGACAAGGCAGGCGTGTACGTGCCGGCCAAGGACGGTGACGAGATCGCGGTGCGCGCGGGCCAGCCCTACTTCCATTCGGCATCCGGCGAACGCAAGGCGACCGGCTCGTACTACACCCCCAAGATCGTGGTCGATCACCTGATCACCCGGTCCGTCGAACCGGCGCTCGATGCGCACCTCGCGCGTGTCCGGGCGCTCATGGATGAGGGACGCGAACGCGAGGCCGGCGATCTGTTCTTCGACTTCCGTGTCGCCGATCTTGCGATGGGGTCGGCGCACTTCCTGGTCGCCGCCGTGGACAAGATCGAGCGCGGCATGCGCGACTTCCTCACCGCGACGCCGGTTCCGTCGGTGCGCGCCGAACTGCAGCGACTCGCCGAGAAGGCGCGCGAGGCGCTCGGTGCCGATGCCCAGGCGGCGGAAGCGATCACCGAAGCGCAGCTGCTGCGCCGTCAGGTCGCGCGACGCTGCGTATACGGGCTTGACATCAACCCGCTCGCGGTCGAGCTCTCACGCCTCGCGCTCTGGATCCACACCTTCGTCCCGGGCCTGCCGATGTCGAGCCTTGACCACGGGCTGGTTCTCGCGAACTCGCTCACCGGCATCGGCACGGTCGACGAGGCGATCGACGCGTTGGCGGTGGGAGACCTCTTCGCTCCCCTCATCCGAGAGCCCCTGGATGACGCACGCTCCCTGCTCATCGACTACGCCAACGCGAGCGAGGCCGACCGCCGTGAGGTCGCCGACGGCGCGGCGATGCTCGCGCGTGCGCAGGCCGCTGCCGCTCCGGCCAAGGCGGTCTTCGACGTCGCGATCGCGATGCGCCTCGGCGTCGTCCAGCCCGGGAGCGCCTACTCGCAGGACGACATCGACCAGCTGGCGGCGGAGCCTGCGGTGCGAGAAGCCGTCGACGCCGTGAACCCTGCCCACCTGCCGTACCTGTTTCCTGAGGTCTTCCTCCGAGCGAATCCGGGATTTGACGCGCTCGTGGGCAACCCGCCGTGGGAGAAGCTCCACATCGAAGAGCATCAGTGGTGGGGCCTGCGGATACCCAAACTGCGCAGCATGCCTCAGAAAGAGCGAATTGCCGCGCTTGAGGCGTTTCGCGCGAGCCGACCCGATCTTGAACGGGCGTACCAACAAGAGATCCAAACGGTTGCCGGCATCAACCGCGCCGTCGCGACCGGCCCGTATCCGGGACTCGGCTCGGCCCACCTCGATCTGTATCAGGCATTCGCGTGGCGGTTCTGGTGGCTGACACGCAGCAACGGGCGGACGGCGGTCGTCCTGCCACGCGGCGCGCTTTCCGGCTCTGCCCTGCAGGGATGGCGACATGATGTGATCTCATCGGGTGCTTTCGCTGATGTCTGCTTCTTGACGAACAAGGGCGGCTGGGTATTCCCCAACGTCGACGGTCGTTACACCGTGGGTCTCACGGTGCTCGAAAAGGCCGCCGAGTCCGTCGTTCGCTTTTGCGGACCATTCGCAGATGAGAAGGAGTTCGTCGACAACGCGCCGCGGTTGTCGGACGTGCCCGGCGACGAGTTCCTCAGCTGGTCCTCGACCGCGGCCTTCCCCTTGATTCCCGATCCGACTTCCGCGGAGGTCTTCCTCCAGATGAAGAAGTCGCCACGGTTTGACGAAACTCGCCCGGACTGGGATTTCCGCCCGATCCAAGGCGACTTCAACGCCACCGCGGATAAGGCGAAGTTCGAGTTCGACATCGACGAGCCGAAGGGGCGCATTCCTGTGCTCGCCGGGGCGTCGTTCAACCTGTGGGATCCCGACTTCGGCACACCATACGCCTACGGCCAACCGGAGGTCCTGCGCGCTGCCCTCGCTGCGAAGCTCGCCCGCGCGACCACCAACAAGCGCTCGGCCTACTTCGGGCTGACCTTCGCTGACGGCGAACTCCCGATGGACCGAGCGCGCATCGCGTTCCGCGACATCGCCCGAGCGACGGATTCGCGGACGACTCTCGCGTGTCTGTTGCCTCCCGGAAGTGTGGCCGTGCACAACGCGCCGCTGTTGGTCTGCCGGAGGGGCGGCACAAAGGCTGAGGCGTTCCTACTCGGCGTCCTCAGTTCGATTCCGTTCGACTGGGCTGCGCGTAGGTGGGTTGAGCTGCACCTCACATTCGAGGTGCTTGCGGCGCTTCCGATCCCCCGGTATGTCGAGGGGAACGCGTGGGCACGCCGGGTGGTTGAGCTCAGCGGTGGGCTCGCGGCGGTCGATGCTCGGTACGCCGACTGGGCGGCGGAGGTGGGCGTCGAAGCCGGCACGGTTGCCAGCGCGGGCGAGCGCGAGCCGATGCTTGCCGAGCTTGATGCGCTCGTAGCGCTTCTATACGGCCTTACACGCCAGCAGGTCGAGCACGTCTTCGCCACGTTCCATCGTGGGTGGGGCTATCGCACCCGTCTTGACGCCGTGCTGCAACATTTCAACGAGTGGGAAGGGCGCTGACATGGTGAAGCCCGACAAAGCGAACGCCAAGGACCTGTTCGAGACAAAGAGGCGCTACGACATTCCGCCGTTTCAGCGTCCGTACGTGTGGAACGCGGAGGATCAGTGGGTCCCGCTGTGGGATGACGTCGTGCGCGTCGCCGAATCGCACCTCGTCGCGCGCAGCAGTCGGCCGGTCGGAACCCACTTCATGGGCGCGATCGTCGTCGAACTCACCGAAGCGACCTCCGCTGGAGTCGACCGCTTTGACGTCATCGACGGCCAGCAGCGCCTGACCACGATGCAGCTACTTCTCGACGCGGTCGAGAAAGTTCTGACTGAGCTCGGCCACGAAGACGAGGCCGACTCGCTGCGCGAACTCACCAAGAACGACAAGCCGAGATTCGCCGGAACGACGGACCGATTCAAGCTTTGGCCGTCTCGCGCCGATCGCACTGCCTTCGCCCACGCGATGGACCCGAGCGAGCCGAAGCCGCCGAGCGAAAGCCAGATCCTCGGCGCGCATGACTTCTTCTCCCGCGAAGCGCGCCGATGGTTGTCGGGGGAACCCGACGAACATGGCGATCGACCGCCCGGATCCGAAGCCGCTCGTGCGGAGCAGCTGTGCGAGACGATCGCACGACGGCTCATGGTCGTGACGATCGACCTTTCCGATGAAGACGACCCGCAGTTGATCTTCGAGACCCTCAATGATCGCGGCACCCCGCTGTTGCGCGCTGATCTCATCAAGAACTGGATCTTCCGCAAAGGCAAGCTCCTCGACGCAGACGTTGAGAAGTGGGCCGCGACGATCTGGGATGACTTCGATACCGAATGGTGGCGTGCCGAGATCTCGCAGGGCCGCACGAGTCGCTCGCGGGTCGACGTGTTCTTGCAGTACTGGCTGACGATGCGCACGTTGGATGTGGTGAAGTCGGAGCGCGTGTTCGTGCAGTTCACGGCACATGCGGACGAGAGAATGAGCGACGTCGCCTCCGCCGAGGACTTCCTTCTCGAGCTACGGCGCGACGCCAACACGTACCGAGATCTGGTCGACTTGGGTGTGGAGACGGCCCCGGGCCGGTTCCGTGCACAAGTGATCGAGGCCATGGAGCTGGCGGCGACCATGCCCGTGCTCCTCTGGTTCATCTCGGACAATCACGAGGTGCCCGGCGAGCAGATCGAGATCGGCCTGGGGGCTCTCGAGAGCTGGGCTACGCGAAGGACGTTGCTGCGCCTCACCTCGAAAGACGTGAATCGTCTGATGGTCGCGCTGCTCAAGGAGCTGCGCGACGTTGATCCGGCACGAGCGGGGCATGCGCTCCGAGAGCTGCTTTCCGAGCAGACAGCGAATTCCCGGTTCTGGCCGTCCGACGAAGCATTGCGCGAGGGTCTTCCGAGCTCTCGCGTCTACGGTGTGATCAATCAGAGGCGCCTGCGCACGATTCTCGGCCACATCGAGATGCTGCGACGAGGTCGCAGCACGATGCACGAGCAGGTTCCCGTGCCGAGCGGGTTGTCCGTGGAGCACATCATGCCTCGTGGGTGGCGCGATTTCTGGGACAGCGAGCCCCGGCTCGAAGGGCAGGACGCGCAAGAACGCGACGTGCTGGTCAACTCGATCGGCAACCTCACGGTGATCACGCAACCGCTCAACAGCTCGTTGTCGAATCGGCCGTGGGTGGATGCCGACGCTGCCGAGCTGAAGGCTGGCGGCCACGCCGGCAAAGGGAAGCGCTCGTTGCTGCAGCAGTTCAGCCTTCTCGTCATCAATAAGGAAATCGTCGACGAGCACGCCGACCACTGGAGCGAGGACGACATCATCGAGCGGGGCCGCGCCCTGACCGACGACATCATCGAGATCTGGCCCGGCCCGGATGTCGAGATCCAGTCGGAAGCCTTCGAGAAGACACGCGACGGAAGGGACCTCGCGTGACCGACCAGCTGCCCGTCTTCGCCACGAACCGCCTCGCCCCGCCGATGTCCGTCGGCGAGGAGATCGCTCGGCTGTTCCGCGTCAATCGCGACGCTTTGGCCAGTGCGCCGAGCGCCGCGATCGCCACGGCATACGTGAACCCGGCAGGCTTCCTGCTTCTGGCCGACGAGCTCGAGCAGATGCCCCGGATTCGGCTGCTGCTCGGTGCGGAGCCGATCCCGGACCCGGTTCAGGCGGAGCGCGCCGAAGACTCGGCGCGCACCCGGCTCAAGGCTGCGCTCACCGACCACGACGCATGGCTTCGCGCCGAGCGTGATGCCCTCGGTTTCGTTCCTGAAGCCACCCACTCCGCGAAACGCCTCGTCGAGTGGCTGCGCGCCGCGGATGAGCTGGGCGAGCCGGTGGTCGAGATCCGTCGCTACACCGGCGGATTCCTGCACGGCAAGGCCTACATCAGCCACCATCCGACCCATCCCGCGTACCTCGCAGGGTCGAGCAACCTCACGCTCGCAGGGCTGACGCGCAATGCGGAGCTCAACGTCGGCGCCTCCGGCACCCACGGCTCGACCGGACAGGTCATCGAGTGGTTCGAGGAATGCTGGGCCGACAGCGAGCCTTACGACCTCGCCGCCCTCTATGAGCCGCTGTGGGGCGAACACAGCCCGTGGACGGTGTTCCTGCGAATGCTGCTCGAGAGGTATGGCGCCCACCTCGACGAGGAAGAGGCGTCAGCGACGCGGTTCGAGCTGACGCGGTTCCAAGCCGACGGCGTGCGACGGATGCGCCGTCTGCTCGACGAGATCGGCGGAGTGCTCGTCGCCGACGAGGTGGGACTCGGCAAGACCTTCCTTGCCCTCGAAGTGATCGCCGCCGCCACCGAGGAGCTGCGCCAGAGGGTACTGATCGCGGCGCCGGCGGCGCTCAAAGCGGGCGTCTGGGACCCGCTGCTTGAACGGTACGACATGAGCCGGCGCGTGCGTGTGCACTCCTATGAGGAGATCCGCAGCCGGATGGACCCGGAGCACCACGAGCATCGGGAGTTCGTCGATCGCGCCGAGGACGCCGCGCTTGTCATCGTGGACGAGGCTCACAACCTCCGCAACGCGTCCGCGGCGCGCTCCACGGCTCTCGACCGAGTGATCCTGTCGGGCAAGCACCCCAAGAAGGTGGTGCTGCTCACCGCAACCCCGGTGAACAACTCGCTTGCCGATCTTGAGACTCTCATCAAGTATTTCGTGCGCGACGACGCACGGTTCGCGTCGCAGGGCATCCCGTCGGTCCGCGAGTACATCCGCAACGCGCAGCGTCTGGACCCGGAAGCGTTGACGCCCGCGCACCTCTTCGACCTGATGGACGAAGTCGCGGTGCGCCGCACGCGGAGCTTTGTGAAGCAGAACTATCGAGGCGACACCGTTCCGGGCCCGGGCGGCCGTCGGATCGTCGTTGAGTTCCCCGATGCCGACGTCTACAAGGTCGACTACACGTTGGATCAAGTGGGGGAGCAGCTCGTCGATGCCGTCACCTACGCGCTCGACATTCCGGAGAGCGAGAAGCACGTCGCGTCGTTCGAGCAGCGCCGGAACGATCCGGGGCGACTTCTTCTCTCGCGCTATGCGCCGAGTGCCTACCTGCTGAGCGAGAAGCTCGACGCCCGCCAGGTGTCGAACATGGGTCTCCTGCGTTCGGCGCTTCTGAAGCGCCTCGAATCGTCGCCCAATGCGCTCGCGAGCACCCTGCAGGTGCTGATCAACGCCCACGAAGGCTTCCTGGCTGCACTCGATGAAGGTTGGGTGCTGATCGGCGGCGCGCTACGCGACTACGTCAACTCGGAATCGGAAGACCTGGACGAGATCGTCGCGGCGCTCGACGAAGATGAGTCCCATCAGGCGTCTCCGGCGGACGACTATCACGCCGAACTTCTCGCGTCCGATGTCGCGCTCGACCTGGAGCTGCTGCGGAGCATCCGGGAGAAGGCTCTCGCAGCCGCAGAGGGGGACGAACCCAAGGCAGAACGCCTGGTGGCGGAGCTGGAGACCATCGCCACGGTGTCGCGAGGAACAAGCCCCAAGGGGCTCAGCTCGGCGGATCGCCGCAAGGTGATCGTGTTCTCGACGTATGCCGACACGATTCGCGACCTGCATGATCGGCTTGAGCAGGCGCTGGAGAACGCACCCGTGGGCAGCCCACTGGCGGACTACCGGGGCCGGCTCGCGCCCCCCATCATCGGCGAGTACGCCTCCGGCAAGGCCGGGGGCATCCACCAGAGCTCGCGTGCCGCTGCCATCGCCGGGTTCGCGCCGCGAACGGCGGGACGCCTGAGCGATGAGGGTCTGCCGCTCAGCGACGACAAGTTCGACATCCTCCTCACGACCGATGTCTTGGCCGAAGGTGTCAATCTGCAGCAGGCGGGGCGGCTGATCAACTACGACCTGCCGTGGAACCCCATGCGCATCGTGCAGCGGCATGGCCGCGTCGACCGGATCGGCAGCGAGCACGACGAGATCCACCTGGGCGTGTTCTTCCCCAGTGAGCATCTTGACGAGTACCTCAAGCTCGAGCACACGCTGATCCGCAAGTTGAAGCAAGCGGACGCCGCCGTCGGAACCGGCGTCGTCTTGCCCGGGGTCAGCGCCTATCCGCCGAAGGACCACTACGACGCCGACGACATCGTGGGCGAGATCGAAGAGCTGGTCGAAAGCAGCGGCGGATCAGCAGCCGGTTCGGGGGAGGAGTATCGTCGTCGGCTCGCGAACGCGCTCGACGCGGAACCCGGGCTGCGTGAGCAGCTGAATCTGCTTCCCCACGGGATCGGGAGCGGATTCCGTTCGACGACATCGGCGGGGAACCAGTACGTATTCTGCATGCGCATGGGCGACAGCGAGCACGTGTGGTTCCGCAACGTGCCGGTCGACATCAGCTGGCAGCCATGCGCAGGCGAAGACGGTGTCTGGCAGGTCGAAGACGACACGCTCAAGTCGCTCGTGGCCGCCGACCCGGCGAGCATCACGACGGCCCGCGAGCTGAGCGATGAAGCGTTCCGCGGCGCGTACGACGCCTGGGCGCTGGCCCGCGATGATGCCCACGCCGAATGGATGCGCGGCACAGACCCGAACGCGCTCTCGCCGACCCTGCCGAAAGCGTTCCGCGACGCGGCCGACTTCGTCATCGCGAACGGCGCGACCCTCGGCGGTGAGCGCCAACGCGAGGTGATCCGTCGACTCAAGGCGGTGCCGAGCGTCAAGGCGGCGCGCGCGATGCGTCAGGTGCTCTCGGGGAACGCGGAGGGCGACGCGCTCATCGCCGCGATCGTGTCGGTCCTTGACGAATTCGGCATCCAACCGGCAGCGAAGGTCGTGCCGCTTCCCGTCATCGACAAAGACGACGTGCGGCTCGTGGCGTGGATGGCCGTGGCAGGGGCTGACCACGGAGCGGGAGCCCATGGTGATTGAGTTCGGCTACCGCCCGTCGCCCGACGGCGTTGATCGCGAACCTGGGCGCTGCGGTAGCGCGTAGCTGATCGGCCTACACCGCTTCCACCGCAATCCGCGACGGACCGCCCGGCTCGGCGACGACGCGC
>NZ_DCMW01000032.1:0-2563 GCF_002321605.1 Microbacterium sp. UBA1612 | reverse complement strand
GGCGATCGCGAAGGCGGAGGCGGCTCAGGCCGCGGCCGCCTCCGGCGAGGACGAGCTGGAGCGCCCGACGCGACTGCAGAAGGTCTACCTGCCGGTGATCCGCTGGACGCTGCGTCGCCCCGCGATCACGCTGCTCGCCGCGGTGCTGGTGATGGGCGGCACGATCGCGACTGTGCCGCTGTTGCAGACCAACTTCATCGGATCCAGCGGCGCCAACACGATCACCGTCACCCAGACCATCGACGCCGGCTCCGACCTGGAGGCGAAGGACGCCGCCGCCACCAAAGTCGAGCAGGCGCTGATCGGGGTGGAGGGCGTCGAGATCGTGCAGTCGTCGATCGGCGGCGGCAACCAGCTAGCCGCCTTCTTCGGCGGCGGCGACGACGCGACCTTCTCGCTCACCACCGACGAGGACGGCGATCAGGACGAGATCACGGCCGCCGTGCGCGCCGCGATCGACGACCTCAGTGACGTCGGCGAGGTGACGGTCGGCGGCGGCGAGAGCGCCGCGTTTGCCTCCAGCGACATCTCGATCCTGATCTCGGCAGGAGACGAGGACGCCCTCCTGGAGGCGACGTCCGCCGTGCTCGACGCCGTGAGCGACCTCGATGTGACCGCCGAGGCGACCAGCAACCTGGCCGCGAGCCGGCCGTTCATCTCGGTCGACGTGGATCGCGAGGCCGCCGCCGAGTACAACCTCAGCGAACTCGCGGTCGGCAGCCTGGTCGCCCAGGCCATGCAGCCCGCCGCCTCCGGCGACTTCGAGCTCGACAACACGGTGATCTCGATCTACCTGGTCGACCCCGACGAGCCCGAGACTCTCGAGCAGCTGCGCGAGTACGAGCTGCAGACCCCGACCGGCGACACGGTGCGACTCGAGGAGATCGCCGAGGTGGAGATCACCAACGGGCCCACCTCGATCACGACCGAGCGCGGCGTGCGCACCTCCGAGGTCACGCTCACCCCGAACACGGCCGACCTCGGTTCGGCGGGCGCCATCGTGACGGCCGCGGTGGCCGACGTCGACCTGCCGGACGGCGCCTCGGCGAGCGTCGGCGGCGCGGTCGCCGACCAGCAGGAGGGCTTCGCCCAGCTCGGGCTGGCCGCGCTGGCATCGCTCCTGATCGTCTACATCATCATGGTCGCGACCTTCCGCAGCCTCCGCCAGCCGCTGCTGCTGCTGGTCTCGGTGCCGTTCGCGGCGACCGGCGCGATCCTGCTGCAGCTGGCGAGCGGGGTGCCGTTCGGCATCGCGTCGATCATCGGCGTCATCATGCTGATCGGCATCGTCGTGACGAACGCGATCGTGCTCGTCGACCTCGTCAACCAGTACCGAGATCGCGGAATGAAGGTGGCCGAGGCCGTCGAGCACGGCTCCTCGCGTCGTCTGCGCCCGATCCTGATGACGGCGCTCGCCACGATCGTGGCGCTCATCCCGATGGCGCTCGGCATCACCGGCGAGGGCGGCTTCATCTCGCAGCCGCTGGCGATCGTCGTGATCGGCGGGCTGCTCTCCTCGACGCTGCTCACGCTGGTCGTGCTGCCGACTCTGTACGCCCTCGTCGAGGGCTCCTCCGAGCGTCGCGCCGCCAAGCGCGAGGCCCGAGCCGCCGCGGCGGAGACCGCCGCGAGCTAGCCGCGGTCAGTCGGCGGCGAGGATCGCCTCGCCGCCGACGGTGCGCGCCAGGAAGTCGAGGATGCGCGCCGAGATGTCGGCGTCGAGCAGCATGATCGCGTGCCGGTCGCCGGGGACGACGACGAACTCCACCTCGCCGCCCGCCTCGCGGAGGGCGGCCGCGAACAGCTCGCCCTGCTCGTCCGGAACGAACTCGTCTTCCGAGTGCACGATGAAGACCGGCGGATCGCTCGCGTCGATCGCGGTGATCGGCGAGGCGAGCGCCGCCGCCTCGCAGTCGTCGTCGGTCTCGCAGCCGAGGTAGTCGAGCCGCCGCTGCGTCAGACGAGCGTCCTCGGCAACGCCGCTCAGGTCGATCGGCGCGCTGAGCTCCACGACGGCGGCCACTCGGTCGGGCGCCGACCAGGCGCCTTCGCCAGCGGTGCCGACCCAGGCGGCGAGGGTGCCGCCCGCCGAGCTGCCGAACAGCGCGATCCGATCCGGGTCGATGCCGTAGGCGGCCACCTGCTCGGGCTCGCGCAGCCAGGCGAGCGCGGCGCGCACGTCGTCGGTCGCGGCAGGGAACTGTGCCGCAGGTGAGAGCCGGTAGCTGATCGAGAACGTCGGGTAGCCGGCGCCCGCCAGCCACTCGCAGGTCTCGCGGTACAGAGGCTCGTCGCGGGCACCGCGATACCAGCTGCCGCCGTGGACGAAGATGATCGCCGGCCGCGCCTCGCTGGCGCCGGTCGCGGGAAGGCAGGCATCCAGGGCCAGCTCCGCGCCGTCGGGGGCGGCGTAGACGAGGCCCTCCTGCACCGTGACGCCGTCGACGAGCGGCAGGCCGAGCGGCGCGGCGACCGTCTCGGCCGCTTCCGTCCCGAGGGAGGCGGGGACGCATCCGGCGAGCACGGAACCGCACAGAGTCACGAGCGCGAGAGCTCTCACGGG
>NZ_DCMW01000020.1:0-2604 GCF_002321605.1 Microbacterium sp. UBA1612 | reverse complement strand
GTAGTCCTGCTTGCAGATGTAGCAGGCGCGCGCCTTCTTCAGGACTCCGGCGGTCGGCGCGGTCGTCGCGGTCGAGATCGGGATGCCGCGGGTCTCGTCATCGATCCGGTCCGGGGCGCCGGTGGCGGTGGCGGCGACGACCGCGCGGTCGTGCTCCTGGATCCGGGCACGCGTCTCGAGCTTGCGCTCGCGCTTGGCGTCCTTGAAGAACTTCGCCGTGGCTCGGCGCACGGTCTGGAAGTCGGGGTGTTCGCGGTCGACCTTCGAGAGCTGGCCCAGGACTCGCAGCGTGATCTCGAGTTCAGCGGGGTCGATCCCACTGGGGGGCATGGGGTCGTCGGAGTGCACAGGGCATTCTCTCACCGCAGAGAGGGTGTGCCGCGCCGTTCAGCTCTCGCCCGAGGCCTGGACGTCAACGGGACGGCCGGAGTTGGCCCAGTCGCGCGGGGTGGTGCCGAAATGGCTCTTGAACTCGCGACTGAACTGCGAGGCGCTCGTGTAGCCGACGCGCGCAGCGGCGCGCGTGATGCCAGCACCGTTCGTGATGAGCATGGCGGCGTCGTTGAGTCGGAGCGACTTGAGGTACTTGAGGGGGGAGAGGCTCGTGGTCGCCTTGAAGTGCCGGTCGAACGCGGCCCGGCTCATTCCCGCCCGCTCGGCGAGGTCTTCGATGGCGAGAGGCTGATCGAGGTTGCTGCGCATGTACGTCAGCACGCTCGTGAGCTCGTGCGACGGGCCACCCAGTGCACCGAGAACGGCGCCACCCGCTGGTCCGTCGAGAACGGTGTAGAGGAGTTCGCGGAGGCGGCCCGGCCCGAGGATGTCGACAGTCACCGGCTCGTCGAGAAGCTGGAGAGCGCGCAGCAGCGCCGTCTCGAAGCGGTGATCCCAGTCGGCCACAATCAGTCCGGCCGGCTTCTCCGACGCTCGACGTGAACGAGGCCGCGCGGCCCGGAACGCGATCAGCAGCTCCGCCATCGTCCGGCTCTCCAGATCGATCAGGACGCCGAGGACGGGATCGTCGGTCGTCGCGACCGGAACCTCGGCTTCGAGGGGGGTCGGCATCGTCGCGCAGAGGTAATGGTCGGGGTCGTAGGTGTGGGTGCGGCTGTCGTGGTAGGCGTGCTTCGAGCCGGCCACGACGACGCACACGCTCGGGTCGTAGACGCCGGGAACTCGTTCGACCGGCGACGAGACGCGGAAGAGCCGGACCCCGTCGAGAGGGGTCTGGTGGACGCCGTCGCCGGGGGCGTGGCGAGCCACCAGGTCTCGGATCTCCGTCCGGAGATCGGATGCATTGTGGGTGGTCACTGGAATCAATCTGAGGGAAACAGGCAACTATTCGCGGCGAAATCGCTATATATGGCCGCGTGCTGAGGCTTAGCGTATAGCCATCGACCCCGCAGGGCAACCATCCGCTCGTTGTCCTGGACCCACTGCAAAGGAATCACATGACCACGATCGATGCCCTTCCCGGCTGGACCCCCGACCACCTCGACTCGCTGGAGGGCAAGACCTACCTGATCACGGGCACGACCGCCGGCGCCGGCTACGAGGCCACGCGAATCCTGCTCTCCAAAGGGGCGAAGGTCGTGATGCTGAACCGAAGTGCCGAGAAGTCCGCGGATGCCGTCAGTCGGTTGAAGCAGGAGTTCGGCACGGATGCCGACGTGAGCTCCGTGCGCATGGAACTTGCCGACCTCGCGAGCGTGCGCGCGGCGGGGGAGGAGATCCTGGCGACCGTGCCTCGGATCGACGCGCTGATCTGCAACGCGGCGATCGCGCAGGTGCCGTCGCAGAAGCTCACCGTCGACGGCTTCGAGAGTCAGCTCGGCACCAACCACTTCGGGCACTTCGTCCTGGCGGGGATGCTGTTCGACCGCATCGACGAATCGCATGGGCGAATCGTCGTCGTCGCCAGCCTCGGCTACATGATGGGGCTCAAGACGATCAAGTTCGACGACATGAACTGGGACAACGACTACAACGCCAACAGCGCCTACAGCCAGAGCAAGCTGGCCCAGATGATGTTCGCGTATGAGCTGCAGGACAGGGTGAAGGCCGCCGGTAAGAACGTCGAGGTCTACGTCTGCCACCCCGGATCGTCCGCCACCTCGCTCATCAAGACGAGCGGGAGCCTCGCGATGCGGTTCACGTTTTACCTCATGACGCTGTCGCCGCTAGTGCAGTCGGCCGAGAAGGGCGCGTACCCGGAGGTGATGTGCGCCACGGCGGACGGCCTCGAGCAGCGCGCGCTGTACGGGCCGACCGGACGCCGCGAATGGGTTGGGCCGGTCGGCAAGGGAACGCTGAAGCCGTACGCCTACGACAAGGCCGTGATGCAGCAGCTCTGGACGCGCTCCGAGCAGGCGACGGGATTCCACTGGAACGTGGCCTGACTCGAGGCTGTCGACCCGCGGCGCGCGATCGCTCAAGCGCGCCGCGGGCTCCGCAGGGGAGAGCGAGCGATCGGTGAGAACTTTCATATTCTGACATAACGACGGTCATCGGCTACACATTTAGTATCCACCAATGACGGCTACATGGTAGCATGAGGACGTGGCGCCGAGGTGGACCGACTCAACCGGGAAGCATGGCATCCCG